>CAZNVF010000032.1:0-12659 GCA_964576395.1 uncultured Oscillospiraceae bacterium | reverse complement strand
TGTGGTGGACGGTAAGGAACTCGAATCCCTGACCTTCCGCACGTCAAGCGGAAGCTCTACCAGCTGAGCTAACCGTCCATATCAAAGCAAGGGATATTATAGCGTATTTTCCCCAAAAATGCAAGAGGAATTTTCATTTTTTTGAATTTTTTCATGTCTATTGAATCATAAAAAACAGTAAAATGGCTTTGTAAAGCGAAAAAACGTTCCCGCACTTTGCAGTTACTGTTCGGAAAACGCCCATTCCGAAAAGGTAAATTCCGTTTCTTCATTTGGAAATTCCGCGCTTAAAAGCCCCAGGCCATTCGGGTCAAGCTTTGCAGAAAAGTTCCTGCCAATCACTATAATATCCTTTCCGCTTTGGCCAAGGCTAAACTCGTCAGGAAGGGAAAGCGTTTCAACAATCAAGCAAAAAAGCTTCAAAGGCCCGCTTTCGGGAAGCGCGTCAAAATCAAGCTCCGCCCCCATTCCCTCAAAGCTCGCCGACATTTTGCCGCCGCTTATCTCCATATTAAGGCCTGCAAGTTCTTCAGGTGAAACCAAACAAAAGCGGATGTTAGCGCCGTTTTTTGAAACTTCCATTGCAGTTTCATCCCCTCCGTAAACGGCAGTGACAATGCATGTGAAACCTTGCTGATATGCCGTAGAAATCTCTTCCGTACTTAAAGCCGGAGCTGAACATGAAACCAGCAGCAAAAGCGAAAGCACAACAATTATCTTCTTAAACATTGAACCCTCCGAAAAGCAGCAGAATTTGTTAAAAGAGCAAAAACCGCAGTTTCAAAACAACCTGCAAAATAATATTGCTTTCCGTCGGCAAATATTCCTCAAAGCCCTTTTTCCGCCAAAAGCTTGCATAGATAATAGGGGATATCCGTTGCCGCCATTCCATATTGAGAAAGCTCCTTTGCGGCAAGGTCCGCCGCCGCACCGTGAAGATATACTCCACAGACGGCGCAGGCTGTTTCTATATACCCCTGAGCCGCCAGGGCGGCTATCATTCCTGCAAGGCAGTCCCCGCTTCCGCCCTTTGCAAGGCCCGGGCCACCGGTAGAATTGAAATAAACATCGCCATTAGGCGCGGCAACTATTGTTACCGCATCTTTGAGCACAACCACCGCTTTATACTGCTTTGCCACTTTTGTGGCTGTTTCAACGCGGTTTTGAAGTACCTCGGGTATGGTGCTACCCAAAAGGCGGGCCATTTCACCTATATGGGGTGTAATTATTGGTGTTTTCTTTGCAAGAAGCAACGCCTCTGGCGCGCCGGCAATGCTGTTTATAGCGTCCGCGTCGAGCACCACTGAACATTCCGCCTGTGCCAAAACGAAACGCACAAGCTCGGCTATGTTTTCCCCGTTGCCAAGGCCGCAGCCTATAAGCACCGCGCTTGCCCTTTTGATTGCCGGAAGAAGCTTTTCCGTTGCCGCAGCGGAGATAGTTCCGTCGCTATTTTCCTGCAGGGGAATAAAGGTGGCTTCCGGCACGCGGGGAGCTATCATTCCGGTCACTTTGCAGGTAGTGGCAACGGTGGTTATTCCCGCCCCCATACGCACGGCACCCAGGGCGCTTATGGCGGCGGCTCCGGGGTAATTTTCGCTTCCCGTCACGCAAAGAAGCTTTCCGTAAGTGCCCTTGTTGCTGTAAGCCTGACGCTTCCTTATACAAGAAAAGACCATATCTTCACCTGTGCAGAAGCAGCTTTGAGGTATTTGCTCAAGCACCTCATGCGGAATACCTATATCCACCTCGGCAGTCTTCCCACAGTATTCCCTGCCCGGAAGGAGCAAATGGCCGGGCTTCAGCGCATCGAAAGCAACAGTAAAATCCGCGCGGACGGAACCGGCGGCAGCCTCCCCGGTTTCCGCGTTCACCCCGCTGGCAATATCAAGGGATATTTTCACCGCTTTGGCGGCATTTATCATCCCAACCGCACCGGCAGCCGGCTGCTTGAACCCGCCGGAAAAGCCCGTTCCAAAAAGGGCGTCAACAATGTAATCCGCACCGGATATCAATTCTTCCACTTTTGCCCTGTCTTCCACTATATCGATCACGGTCATTCCTGCCCTTACAATGCAGGAATACATATACTTCGCTTCTTCGGTTTTTGGCTCACCGCCGCAGAGAACCGTTATGACGTTTGCTCCCTCCTCAAAAAGCTTGCGTGCAACTACGAAACCGTCACCGCCATTATTGCCCGAGCCGCAGAATATCATAAAATTGCGCCCAACGGTGCTTTTTACCGATCTTCTTATGAAAGCAGCTGCGGCGCAGCCCGCATTTTCCATAAGCCTTTGATATGTTACGCCCATTTCATTTGAAAGCCGTTCCGCAGCTTTCATCTGGGTTGTGGTAAGTATTTTCATAGTAAAGGCCCCCTTAATTTTATTTTTTTGAATCTGTTTTCCGGTTTTTGGTAACTTCTAATTTGCTTTTGCGTTTCCAATGTTGTCAAGCGCAGGCTTGGCACATATTCACAAATTCTTGCTCCTAAAGATGTTTATTTTGCAAATGAATAATTTAACTAACTGTTTTCAGCCGCGTTTTCTATAAAGTGATTTATTATTTCAAAAGCTCTTACCCGTATTTTGCCAAAGTAATTTGCCCTTTTGCCTCAACCAAATCTGCCTTGGTATATTCCATTGCCGTCTTACCTAAACAGTAATTTGCATATCATTATACTACCTGATATGAATTTTGAAAATACCCTGATTTATTCATTGCATTCACTTGTGAACACAATGTCGCTTTGTAACTTTTGCCGAACAGTCGGGAAATATGGTTTTCAGCCCCGGAACGCGGAATTAAAAGCGGCACCGCCGTTTTTATCGTCACCGCCCTACCCGGCAATAAAAGCAGTTTTCCAGCCTATTTTTATCATTATATCCCCTGCGGCACGTTTTTTCTAGTGAAAACCTCTTGAAAAAGCTTTTTATTTATGCTATTATTATTTTTGTTACATAAATAAACGCCTTGACCGGGAGAGTAAGGGAGCGTTTTTCTTTGAAAAGAGAGGGAAGGCCATCGGCTGAAAGCCTTTCCGCAAAGAGTGTTCCCCGAAGTTCACCCGCGAGCGGCCCCGCTGAAAGCTGTTCTTTTCGGTAAAAGTAGGCGGGGACGGCCTTTGCCCCGTTAAAAGCTTTTCGAGCGCCCGGTTTTCCGGGAAGGCGGGTGGTACCGCGGAGATTTTTGTTTTTGTGTCTTCGTCCCAATTTGCGGTGGGGCGGAGATTTTTTATGCAAATATACAAAAATCTCCGCGGTTTCCGCAATATCTGCCAAAACTAAAACAGAAAATAAAATCATAATTAAATGGAGTGAAACAAATGAAAGAGCAACTTGAGCAGATCCGCCTTGCAGCAAAGGCAGCCCTTGCCGGCGCGGAGGATCCCAAAGTTCTTGAGGACCTGAGGGTCCGTTATCTTGGCAAGAAGGGTGAGCTCACCGCCATACTTAAACAAATGGGTTCCCTTTCAGCGGAGGAACGCCCCATTGTGGGCCAGCTTGCCAACCAGATCCGCGCGGAGATCGAAAGTGGAATAAAAGAGGCCGACGCACAGATCAAGGCCCGCGCCCTTGAAAGAAAGCTCGCCTCCGAGACTATTGACGTAACTCTTCCCGGAACGGCCTGCCCCACCGGAAAGGAACACCCCTTATCCCTTGTTCTTAATGAAGTTGAAGATATCTTTGTTGGAATGGGTTTTTCCATTGCCGAAGGGCCGGAGGTCGAAACCGACTACTACAATTTTGAGGCACTTAACCTTCCAAAAGACCACCCCGCAAGGGACACCCAGGATACTTTCTATATCACCGAAAACGTTCTGCTACGCACACAAACCTCTCCTGTTCAGGTGCGCGTTATGGAAAAACAGCAGCCGCCCATCAGAATAATCGCTCCGGGGCGCGTTTACCGTTCCGACGCGGTGGATGCCACACACTCCCCTCTTTTTCACCAGATAGAGGGCCTTGTGGTTGACAGGGGTATAACCATGGCAGACCTTAAAGGTACCCTTGAAATATTTATAAAGCGCCTTTACGGCGAGGATTCCGTAGTTCGTTTCCGTCCGCACCACTTCCCCTTCACCGAGCCTTCCGCGGAGATGGATGTGCAGTGCTTTAACTGCCACGGCGAGGGTTGCCCCATGTGCAAGGGCGAAGGCTGGATCGAAATACTTGGTTGCGGAATGGTACACCCGAAGGTGCTTTCGAACTGTAACATAGACCCGGAGGAATACAGCGGTTTTGCCTTTGGCATAGGCCTTGAAAGAATAGTAATGAGAAGGTTCGCTATAAATGACCTTCGTCTTCTTTATGAAAACGACCTTCGCTTCCTCGACCAGTTTTGATTAACCGGAGGTAAAAACTATGACCAGTAAACAGGAAATAGCCGACCTTGCCCTTAAATTCCAAGTGCGCTGCCTGACCCTTTTCCGCAGACTTTTTATGGACCTTCAGGAACGGGAATATTCCGTTGAGATACGCAGCAGGGCAGTGCAGCTTCAAAAGGCTGTGAAAGCTGAAAACTATTCTGAGGCCAAAACCCAAACCGATAACATCGCCTACCTTTTTAAACTTCTCTACCAAATAAATTATATTCAGGACAGTAAATATGAAAGCCTTGCGGTGGACGCCGCAGTGCTTTCCGCAACGCTTCAGGAGGCCATTGAGGGTGATCTTGGCCCCGCGGTTGGCTGAAAGGCTGCCGCTTCCCAATTACTAAAAGATAAAAGATAGAAGGTTAATAATATGTATTTATCGTTAAGATGGCTTAGCGACTACGTTGAAACCGGCGTTTCGCCAAAAGAATTCTGCGACGCCATGACCATGTCCGGTTCCAAGGTGGAGGGTTACTCCACCGAGGCCGATTACATCTCCAACTGCGTAGTTGGCAAGATACTTAAAATTGAAAAACACCCCGACGCCGATAAACTTCAAATTTGTCAAATAGACGTTGGCAGGGACGAGCCCGTTCAGATTGTCACTGCGGCCACCAACGTTTATGAGGGAATGCTTGTTCCAGCAGCCCTTGACAATTCCACCCTGGCAAACGGCGTTAAAATTAAAAAAGGCAAGCTCCGGGGGGTTGTCTCAAACGGAATGATGTGCTCCATTTCAGAGCTTGGCGTTACCACTCACGACTTTCCCTATGCTATTGAGGACGGCATTATGGACATTCATGAGGACTGCAGGCCCGGCGACGATATCCGCGAGGCATTGGGCCTTAACGACACCACCGTTGAGTTTGAAATAACTTCAAACCGTCCGGACTGTCTTTCCGTCACAGGCCTTGCAAGGGAAGCCGCCGCCACCTTCGGAAAGGAGCTTCACCTTCCCAAGCCGAAGATCGAGCATGAAAGCGGCGACATTCACGACTTTCTCTCCATCGAGGTCAAAAACCCCGCGCTTTGTAAACGCTATGTTGCAAAAATGGTCAAAAATATCAAAATAGAGCCCTCCCCCAGATGGATGCGCGAACGCCTTCGCGCTTCCGGCGTAAGGCCTATAAACAACCTTGTGGATATCACAAACTACGTAATGCTTGAATATGGCCAGCCAATGCACGCCTTTGACTATAAATATCTTAAAGGCGGCAAAATAATCGTCAGGAACGCCGCTGAAGGCGAGAGCATCACCACCCTTGACGGTACAGAGAGGAAGCTCACCCCCGATATGCTTGTTATATGCGATGAGGAAAAGCCCTCCTGCGTGGCGGGCGTAATGGGCGGCGAATACAGTGAAATTCAGCCTGACACCACCACCGTAGTCTTTGAGTCCGCCACTTTCCTTGGTTCCTCCGTCCGCGTTACGGCCAAAAAGCTCGGCATGAGAACCGAAGCCTCCGGCCGCTACGAAAAAGGGCTTGATTCAAGGGTATGCCTCACCGCCGCGGAGCGCGCCTGCCAGCTGGTTGAAATGCTTGGCGCGGGCGAAGTTGTGGGCGGATATATCGACATAGATAATGCCGGCAACGAGCCCTGTACCATTGAGTTCTGCCCCGACTGGATAAACCGCTTCCTTGGCATTGACCTTCCGGCTGAAAAAATGGTCAGCATACTTGAAAAAATTGGCTATAAAGTGGATGGAAAAACCATAACCGTTCCTTCATACCGCGCCGGCGATACCCGCCACAAGGCCGACATAGCCGAAGAAATTGCCCGCTTCTACGGTTATGATGTAATTCCGAACACCGCAGTCACCGGAGCCTCTCAGGGAATACTTACCCCAAAGCAGAAATTTGAGAAGAAGCTTGCTTCTCTTCTCCGCGCAAACGGCTGCTATGAAGTGCAAACATACAGCTTCATAAGCCCAAAATATTACGACAAAATAAACCTTCCGGCAGATTCTGAGCTTCGCCGCAGCGTGGTCATCACCAACCCCCTTGGTGAAGATACCTCTGTAATGCGCACCACCTGCGTGCCCTCCATGCTCGATGTTATTGCCCGCAACTATAACAGCCGCAATGTTGCCGGCCGCTTCTATGAGGTTGGAACAGTTTATCTTCCCAAAGAGTCCGCCGATATTCTTCCCGATGAGCGCGGCGTTGCCGTAATTGGAACTTACGGTGACAAGGAGGATTTCTTTGCCATTAAAGGTATTCTTTCAGAAGCTCTTGATAAACTTGGCGTGACCGGAGTGGAATATTCCGCTGATAAAAACGACCCCACCTATCACCCGGGCCGCTGCGCCGCCGTCACCATAGGGGGCAAGCGCATAGGTACCATTGGTGAAATTTCACCAAAAGTGCTTGAAAATTACGGTATATGCACAAGAGCCTATGTTGCCACAGTCGATATGGCGGGTATCTTTGCAAGCCGCGTCACTGAGCACGTCTTTAAGCCCACTCCCCGCTTCCCCGCCAGCACCCGTGACCTTGCCGTCATCTGTGATGACGAAATACCCGCGGCCGCCCTTGAAAAGGCCATTCGTGCCGGTGCAGGCAAACTGCTTGAAAAGGTTGAGCTTTTCGATGTATATAAGGGCGCGCCCATTCCTTTTGGCAAAAAGAGCGTAGCCTACTCCATGACGCTTCGCGCCCCTGACCGCACCCTTACCGTTGAGGAGTGCGACAAGGCCATGAACAAAGTTCTTAAGGAACTTTCAAACCTTGGCGCGCAGCTGAGAGCGTAAAAAACTAAAAAGCGGCCCAAAAGCCGTCTTTTTCTTGTATTTTGCACTGTTTTTTGTTTTCCGTAATAAATATTTATTATATTACTAATTTAGTTATAAAAAGGAGAATTTTTATGAACCCTGCGCTTGAAAACCTTGTTACCAGAAGAAGCATTAAAAAATACGACCCGCAAATGCAGGTTACCGATGGGGAGCTCGACTCCATTCTTGAGGCCGGGCTTTACGCGCCCAGCGGAATGAACCGCCAGGGCGCCGTCATGGTCGCCGTCCGGGATAAGGAGACCCGCGACCTGCTTTCAAAGCTCAATGCCGCAGTAATGGGGAATGACGGCGACCCATTTTACGGCGCACCCTGTGTAATAGCCGTACTGGTGGAACCATCGGGCACCGCTACGGAGGACGCCAGCCTAGTTATGGGCAACCTTCTGAACGCTGCGCACGCCGTCGGCCTCGGCTCCTGTTGGGTGCACCGGGCAAAGGAGGTTTTTGAAAGCGATGAGGGCAAAGCCCTTCTCAGCAAATGGGGGCTTCCTGAAAATCTTGTGGGCGTAGGCAACTGCATTCTTGGCCATGCCGCCGAGGAGCGGGAACCAAAGCCCAGAAAAGCCGGAAGAGTAATAAAGGTGGACTAACAATAAAAGGCTGAATGCAAAAAGGCCTTCCCTGCCGCTCAATAATGAAGTTTTAGGTTAAAAAATAGTGCGGCGCCAATTTTGGCGCCGCACTATTTTCATTGCTTTCAAAAAACGCCTATACCTTTCCCCACTATACAAGCTTCAGCTTAATGTTAAGATACATAAAAAAGTATTTCTAAACCTATATTTTATTTTCACAACCGAAACCAACAATTTTTAATCTGTTTTTTCCACTCGTCACAGATACTGTTTTTGTTACATACCCATCCGTAGATGTTTCGGGTGTACATTCAATTAATGTTGTAATATTTCCCTCTGCATCAATATGTACAATTTTTGCCCGCCCTTTTGTAAGCTTAAATGAAAATTCAACTTCAACACTTTGGCTATTTTCTAAAATATCTGTCCATAGCGTTTGCCGACCATCAAACTTTGAAACCGTAAGCGAGTATCCTCCGTCAATCTGATTAAAAGTGGAACCTTCCTTTGCATACAGGTTGAACTTAAAAATGCACCTTTGTGTTTCACCCTCATTTATTCTCATATCATTGCCATCGGGCAATTCCACTGTGCCAAGAAATTCTCCCTGCAGATATTTACAAGTTTTTCTGGACGCATAATTATCAGGATTACAGGTGATATACAAATAACGCATCCCGTGCTTTTGGGCCAAAGAAAATAAAAGTTTACAGGCTTTTGCGGCATAATGGCGCCCTTGGTACTCCTCTTTTACGCTATATCCGATATGTCCTCCATAGTAAAGTCCCTCAGTATATCCAATTCGTAAATCACACGCTCCCATTATATGGCCGTTCAAATCGCATATGTGAAAATGATATGCAGGTACCCAATTTCTATCAGGATTTCCCGCAGCCAACCGGTCTACAACCAACTTGATTTCTTCATTTTGCAGAAAATCTGTATTCAAAAACTGCATACCCTATTTTGTTCCTTCGCTTTTGTTTAACGTGCTCTCCGTGCTCAAACTTCAAGGTAGCCTTTGAGCACCTTTATGGTGTTGAGCACGCCGTCAAGGTGGCTGCGCTCGTAACCGTGGCTTGCGTAAACGCCCGCGCCAATAAGTCCATGGCGTACGTCGTTGCCGGCGCCAAGGGTGGCCTCAACATCCGAACCGTAGTAAGGATAGACGTCGGCGGCATAGTCAGCGCCTTCACGCTTAGCGGCCTCTATGAGTTTACCAACTACTTCATAGCTGTACGGGCCGCCGGAGTCCTTCACGCAGATTGAAACCTGCCTTTCAGTACAGCTCAGCCCGTCGCCCACGCAGCCCATATCTACGCTTATGGCTTCGGTGACACCCACGGGAACAGAACCCGCCCCGCCGTGGCCGACTTCCTCATAAACCGTTACGTGAATATAAGTTTTGCGTTTTAGGGCAGCGCCGCTGTCTTTTATATACTTTGCCAAACCAAGAAGTATTCCTACTGAAAGCTTGTCGTCAAGAAAGCGGCTCTTTATATAGCCGGATTCGGTTATTCTTGTTCTGGGTTCAAAGCATACTATATCCCCCACCTCTATTCCAAGGGCGCGGGTTTCATCGGCAGAGCGGACATTCTCATCCAGCACCACCTCAGTGGTGTCAAAGTTCCGCTTTGTTTCGCCATAATCCTTGTTTACATGAATGGAGGCGTTGCAAAGCTGTAACGTACCCTCATAGACTCTGCCGCTTCTTGTATATACGCGGACGTTCTCAGCCTCGCCGTTCTCTGCCCTCATTCCGCCAAGCGGTGTAACGCGAAGCCTGCCGCTTCCCTTTATTTCTGCAACCATTGCGCCAAGGGTGTCGGTATGCGCCTCAAGAAAAAGGGCGTTGGTTTCGTCTTCGCCCCCAAGTTCGACAAGCACGCCGCCCTTTACAGTGATTTTTGACTTATAACCAAGGGCGGAAAATTCCTTTTGCACCCATTCCGCCGCCCTTTTTGTATAACCAGTGGGGCTGTCTATTGCCAGAAGCTCCGCGGCTTTTTTTGCTCCAAAGCCCGCGTATTCTTTAATATCCATAAAATGTTCCTCCAGATGTTATTATTTAGATAATTATACCACCGTTTAGCGCAAGCGTCGATAGAGTTTTTTCGTCAAAAAACGAAATCTTTCATGCGGATGAAAATTTTTTTGAAGATCATGTTTCAAAAAGCAAAAAAATACCGCAAAAAGGCAAAAATAACGGCCCAAACCTTCTTGACAGAGAAAACGTTTGATGTTAAACTTATTCCTGTAATTAAAAATAGGACATTCTTTGTGACTGACGGAGAAAAGTGGAGCACCACGGAGGAACAAAGGATGGCGGGGGAAGCTTTTCCCCAAGGTTTTCGGCCGACCGTCTGGGCACATTTACTCTTTTCTTTGCCAAAGGAGTAAGTGTGTTCTTTTTTATTTTGAAAGGAGAGTCGATATGAAAAAAATTGGAATAATTATGGGCAGCGACAGTGACCTTCCAATTGTCACTAAAGCTGCCGACGTTCTTAAAGCGCTTGGAATTCCATTCGAGGTCCATGTTTTTTCTGCCCATCGCACCCCGTCAGAGGCTCGGGACTTTGCCCTTGGCGCAAGGGCAAACGGCTTTGGCGCAATAATTGCCGCCGCAGGAATGGCCGCGCACCTTGCCGGGGCCATTGCGGCAAACACTACCCTTCCCGTTGTGGGAATACCATGTAAATCATCTAATCTTGACGGCATTGACGCCCTTCTATCCACTGTACAAATGCCCACCGGCATACCGGTAGCTACTGTAGCGATAAATGGAGGAGCCAATGCCGCTTTGCTTTGTGCGCAGATCCTTGCGGTGGAGGATAAGAACCTTGCCGCAAAACTTGATGAAAAGCGCAAAGCCGACGCCGCCAAAGTACTTGAAAAAGACAAGGCCATAAGCGAATCTTTTTAACTTGTTATATTTTTTATATTTTATATTTATTAAGGAGAACAAAAACAATGGAAAACAAACTTGTTTACACTGGAAAGACCAAAAACGTATACGCCCTTGAAAACGGCAATTACCTTCTCAAATTCAAAGACGACTGCACCGGAAAAGACGGTGTATTTGATCCCGGCGAGAACAGCGTTGGGCTTACCATTGATGGTGTGGGCGACGTGAACCTTCGTATGTCCATCTATTTCTTTGAGAAAGTAAACGCTGCCGGCATTAAAACCCACTATGTAAGCGCCGACCTTGAAAACACCACTATGGAAGTTCTTCCCGCAAAGGTTTTCGGCCATGGGCTTGAAGTTATTTGCCGTCACAAAGCCGTGGGCTCTTTCATCCGCCGCTATGGAGATTATATTGAAGAGGGCGCTGACCTTCCCGCTTATGTTGAAACCACCTTTAAAAACGACGAAAAGGGTGACCCGCTTGTAACCAAAGACGCCCTTGTTGCACTTGGCGTAATGACCGCGGAGCAGTATGACGACATCAAGGAGATGACCCAGAAGATCACCCAGATAGTTGCCGATGACCTTAAAGAAAAAGGCCTTGTTCTTTATGATATTAAATTCGAGTTTGGTTATGACGCCGACGGCAAAGTAATGCTCATTGACGAAATTGCTTCAGGCAACATGCGCGTATATAAAGATGGAAAATATATTGACCCCATGACCCTTTCCGAGCTTTTCTTTGCCTGATGTAATACCCCAAAACGAAGTTAAAACAAAGGAGATACCCCCATGGGAGGATTTTTTGGAGCAGTTTCAAAACGCGACTGCATGGCCGACGTTTTTTTTGGAACGGACTATCATTCCCACCTTGGCACACGCCGGGGTGGAATGGCGGCATATGACAGAGAAGTCGGCTTTCAGCGCGAGATACACAACATAGAAAATGCACCGTTCAGAACAAGATTTGAAAATATTTTTGACGAAATGAAGGGCACTTCCGCCATTGGCTGCATAAGTGATTCCGACCCGCAGCCGCTGCTTATACGCTCAAGCCTTGGCGTTTTTGCCATTTGCACCGTAGGAATAATCAACAATGCTGAGGAACTTCTTGACAGGTACCTTTCCTCAAGCAGCGGGCACTTTGACGCAATGACCGGCGGCGCTGTAAATTCTACCGAACTTGTGGCGGCGCTTATAAGTTTAAAAAGCAGCTTTGCCGAGGGAATAAAATTCGCCCAGAAGGTCATTGACGGCACGGCCTCCATTCTCATTCTTAAAGACGGAGGCAGCCTTGTTGCCGCAAGGGACGGGCTCGGCCGCCTTCCCGTACTTGTGGGCAGGGATGATGACGGTTACTGCGTATCCTTCGAGTCTTTTGCTTATAAAAAATTGGGCTATAAATTTGAAAAAGAGCTCGGCCCTGGGGAGATAGTTGAAATTTTTCCGGACAGAATTGAACAGCTTGCCGCCCCGGGCAAAGAGATGAGAATATGCTCCTTTCTTTGGTCCTATTATGGCTATTCCACCTCTGATTACGAGGGGATAAACGTTGAGACCATGCGTTACCGCAATGGCAGCAGCATGGCCGAACGGGATATAGCCAGCGGCGTTCTTGACGGCATAGATTACGTAGGCGGCGTGCCGGATTCCGGAACGCCCCACGCTATAGGCTTCGCCAACAGAAGCGGCATTCCTTTCGCCCGACCGTTTATAAAATATACGCCCACATGGCCGCGAAGCTTTATGTCCGCAAAGCAGGCGGACAGAAATCGGGTGGCTAAAATGAAGCAAATACCCGTTCATGAGCTTATTGAGGGCAAAAACCTGCTTTTCGTAGATGATTCCATAGTTCGCGGAACACAGCTTAAGGAAACGGTAGATTTTCTTTATAACCATGGAGCAAAATCCGTACACATGCGTTCGGCCTGCCCGCCAATTATGTATGGCTGCAAATACCTCAACTTTTCAAGGGCCACCAGCGACATGGAACTTATTGCAAGACGAGTTA
>CAZNVF010000031.1:0-12807 GCA_964576395.1 uncultured Oscillospiraceae bacterium | reverse complement strand
CCCTGAAAATGAGGCAGATGTTTATATTATTAACTCATGCACCGTCACCGGTATGGGGGATAAAAAATCCCGCCAGATGCTTCGCCACTTTCGCCGCAAAAACCCAAATGCCATAATAGCCCTTACTGGCTGTTACCCTCAGGCTTTTCCTGACGAGGCTGCTACACTTATGGAAGCTGATGTTATTACCGGCTCAGTGGACAGAAGCCAGCTTCTTCCAGCAGTGCTCGATGCCATTGATGGAAAACGGGTCGTTCATGTTACACCGCACAGTGATGATGAAATTTTTGAGCCTATGCGGGCTGACGGTATGCTCGACCGTACTCGCGCCTTTGTAAAAATTGAAGATGGTTGTGACAACAACTGCTCATACTGCATAATTCCAAAAGCTAGAGGCCATGTACGCTCCAAACCTCTCAGCGATATTGAACGCGAACTTGAGGTCCTTCTCTCCAAAGGGTACAACGAAGTGGTCCTTTCCGGTATTAACCTGCCATTTTATGGAAGAGATCTTGACTGCGGCCTTGTGGACGCGGTGGAGCTTGCCTGTAAAATTATGCCGCGTGTACGTTTAAGTTCCCTAGAACCCGAACTTTTAAATAGGAACGATGTGGAGCGCCTTGCAAGGCTGGATTCTTTTTGCCCACAGTTTCACCTTTCTCTTCAAAGCGGCTGTGACCGCACATTGGCTGCAATGCGGCGTCGTTACAACACAAAAATGTACCGCGAAGTAGTAGAAAATATTCGCGAGTTTTTCCCCGAAGGAAGCCTCACTACCGATGTTATTGTGGGTTTTCCGGGCGAGACTGATGAGGATTTTGAGAAAAGCTGCCGTTTTATTGAGGAGATTGGCTTTGCCAAAGTACATGTCTTTCCATATTCCCGACGCAGTGGAACTGACGCCGCTAATATGCCAAATCAGGTGCTCAGTTCAGTTAGATCTGAGCGGTGTTCAAAAATGGCCGCAAGGTCCGAGATTGTTCGCCAAAAATTTCTTTATGCGCAGGTTGGCAAGACCGAATCCGTGCTCATTGAGTCAGAAATAAAAAACGGCATGATGAAGGGCTATACAAAGAATTACACTCCTGTTGCGCTTCCGGCAATTAAAAATCTGCTTTGCAGTGTGCAGGAGGTTGTTATTACAGGCGTTTCTGATGATTGTTGCATTGGAAGAATAAAAAATCCTCCTGTCGGTTATGACCCGATGGGAATGTTTTAAGCAGCTGTAAACAATATCATTTATTATATATCAGATAATTTTAAAAGGAGTTTAACACTAATGAATAAAGAAATCTATCTTGCCGGCGGTTGTTACTGGGGAGTGGAAAAATATATTTCCAACATAAAGGGCATCGTAAGCACGGAGGTAGGCTTCGCTAACGGTAATACTGATGCCCCTACCTATCATCAGGTCCGCTACGAAAATACAGGGCATGCCGAAACGGTGCATGTGACCTATGACCCGGATATTCTGCCGCTGAAGGCGCTTCTTAACCTTTTTTTCCTTATCATAGACCCTACCAGCGTTAACAAACAGGGCGAAGATAAAGGGTCTCAATACCGTACCGGTATATACTTCAAGCAGGATGAAGACGGCATTGTTGCCCGTGAAGCACTAGACACACTTAGAAAAAAAATTGGTGCTGATATAGCAGTCGAGTGCAAACCTCTTACTAAATTCTGGCCGGCCGAGGAATACCACCAAAAATACCTTGATAAAAATCCCGGCGGCTATTGCCATGTCCCATTTGATAAAATCGACTGGGTAAAAAACGTTGACCCCATAGTATATGCCGATAAAATATGATCACATTTCATGCTTAACAGAGTAGTTTTAACTTTATTTCAAATTTTTCTTTCCTATTATAGACCTTTTTTGTTTCATACTTAGCGTCGAAATTACTTTTAAAAAAATTTTTAAAAAAACTGTTGACAAGAGGCAAATAATTCTGTATAATAATCGACGTTGACTCATTAAGGTCATTGTGGCCCGGTAGTTCAGCTGGTTAGAACGCTAGCCTGTCACGCTAGAGGTCGAGGGTTCGAGCCCCTTCCGGGTCGCCACTTTGCTGATGTAGCTCAGTAGGTAGAGCACATCCTTGGTAAGGATGAGGTCATCAGTTCGAATCTGATTATCAGCTCCATCAAGCCGCTAAAAAGCGGCTTTTTGCTATGGTGGAGTTTTATATAGTGTGCTTCGCAGAAATGCGGAGTATTTTTTTTACCCTTTTTATGGTCATTACTTTCTTCATGCTTTACAGTCACCGCCATTTATGCTAAACTTGTCACAAAAGCAAAACAAGATTTTTATACCGCAACCAAAAAGTTAATATGGATTAAATTTAATCGCCGGTCAGCGCTTTTTTACAGCAATTACCCGGCTTATGTTAGTTATGCGCTATAATTTTCCGCGCAGCAGAGTGGAAAACCGTAACTTGTGGAGGAAACATACTATGCAGCAACGGTTCTAGAAACAAAGGTATTCGCTGATTATCAGAAAAAATATCTTGCAGACTCAAATTCCGGCCCATGCCCATGTTTTAAAAAGGGCGATACGTTTATTCTGAAAAGGACAAGCGAACAGGACGATTTTTATCACCTTATGGACGGAAAATTCTGCGGCGAAGCCTGGGATGCAATCAGCAGGTATGTTTACACAGCGCTCCAAGGCGGCTCTATAATGCATAAATGGACTAACGACGAACGGGTGATGATTGCCTGCTGCAACGATGGAACTAGGCCCGTAATTTTTAAAATAGAAAGAATCGACATTCCTGAAACCGATGAAGAGCGCCAGTGGCTTGAAAAGCAAAACTTTACAAATAGCCAAAGTGAGGCTTATACTGGTTAAATCTAACCTCCATCCATAGGAATAAACGCTTTTTTTACCGGGAGACAAAGTTTTTCCACACTGATTGTACACAGAAAAAAACAGGAAGTAATTTATGAAAACAGAATATAAGGATATTTTTGCGTAATACAGAAGAAGCAGATGTCAATGATTATATCCTCTGAAACACTGTTGAAACCAAATGGGCCCTTTGGGACGCCTCCTTGGGAAATGGAAGAATTCCTCCGGAATTTCGACACACAGAAATATTGCGAGGAAAATTTGCCTGAACTTTCAGAACTCAAAACCGAGCCCCAATGTGGGTTCGAGGTTGGTATATACAGCCACATTCATATAGGAAGCATCAATGCCTATCCACTAGATGAAACTACAGCTGTATCCCCTTCGTAGTGTAAAAAGCAGTTAAAAGGTATTTCGCACTGCTGAATAGAAATATGCGGATCTTCTTACTGTGGCGCGGCTTGGAAGCCAAGACGCTGGCAGCGTTTATAAAATATATCTGCACCCAAATCTGGTCGGGTAATACCCAGACGGTTAAGCCCGCCCGTACCTTCGGGTTTGAAGAGGTTCAACGTGAAATCGGTTTGCGGAAAGTTGGCGGCGGCATCTATGACGACCTCACTTTCTTATTTAACGAAGAAAAGTTCAAAGAATACCTAAAAAACACATTAAAAACTACCAAAAGGGCGTTTTTTAATGTGTTTTTCACTGTTTTAGCCAAAATATCCGCAAAAAAGCTTGAAGTTATATACTATAAATTATTATATTATAAAATAATTCGTTGCTTTTTGTCGGCTTTTACCGACATTTTTTCAGCACATATTGAAAAATTCACAATTATACCGTAGAATTATATAATAAACTATACAGCTATGCTTGGAGGTGTCACAATGAAACGTGCTGTTGTGCTTGCTGGCGGTGGTGCAAGAGGTGCATATCAAATGGGTTTTTGGCGCGCAATACGTGAACTTGGGATAGATTTTCAAATAGTCACCGGGTCATCCGTCGGAGCCCTTAATGCAGCGCTTATGGCAAGTGGAAATTTTGAAGGTGGGCTTGAAATGTGGCAAAATATCACTACAAATGACGTTATTGACACTTTCCCCACCAAACTTTCTCAAATTTTTGACACTGATAGCCTTGCGGCCGGAATTAAAAATATTGCCGGAGAACTTGGAGAAGATGCTGTAAAAATAAAGATGAACAACTTTCCTCTGCATGGACTCATTGGCCGGTTTCTGAATGAAAAAGCCATTCGTGAAAGTGGAATTGAAGTTGGAATTATGACTTCCGAATATCCAACTCTTAAAAGTCATCCCATTATTCTTTCCGACATTCCATTTGGAATGTTTGACGAGTATCTATTAGCCTCTTCCACCGTTTACCCTTCAATGGATCCAAAAGAGATTGCTGGCAAAAAATATGTAGATGGTGGTTACAGCGACAACTTTCCTGTAAACCTTGCGCTTGATATGGGCGCACAAGAGATCATAGGCGTTGAACTTGGAGCACAAGGGCTTGAAGCCAAATATCATACAGATGTTCCTATACGGATAATAAGGCCATATTTTAAGCTTGGCCCCTCAATGGTGTTTGACCCCGTTGTTGCAAAGCGGAACATTGCCCTTGGCTATAACGATACAATGAAGAGTTTTGGGAAGTACGAGGGAAGCTGTTTTACTTTTGCCACTGGTGAAACTGAATTTATGGAAATTTCTTTTGGAAGATATCTTCCCGAAAAGCTTGTCGAATCCGGCTGCATTTCGCCACGCGATAAGGGAAATTACTATAAAAGTACACGGGCAAAAGCTCTTTCGGATTCCCGCAAGCGCCGTTTTGGTCGTATGAAGTATGAGCTTCCGCTTCTAGCGGCAGAGACTGCCGCAGATATCTTCGGTGTAGACCCCACCCCAGTTTATAATCATGACAGCTTTAAAAGCGCTGTGCTCATAGCCTTTGAACCATACAGGA
This sequence comes from uncultured Oscillospiraceae bacterium, assembly GCA_964576395.1. GTDB lineage: Bacteria > Bacillota > Clostridia > Oscillospirales > Ruminococcaceae > UMGS1668. The sequence continues at coordinate 7,985 of CAZNVF010000031.1, read as the reverse complement.
CCGCTGGAAGCGAACGCGCTGAACGGCTTTTGAACAACACCAAGTCTTTTCCTTTAAAAATGCAGGCTAGCAAAGAACTTGGCAAAGCCGATGTTGCTTCCTATTTTGTATCTTTGCTGTCGGATCCTTCAAAAAAAACTGATTCCATACGCCAAATTAAAAATTTGAGCCGTCAGTTCCCTCAAGAACTTTTTGCAGCGCTCTATATAACCTACCTTAATGAAAGTGTAATTTCAAAATGAAAAAGATAAAATTTTTAGCTTTTGCTCTTGGGCTTTTGCTTTTGCTGTGCTCATGTTCAAGTAAAAATAATGCTGCCACCGGCGGCGAAGAATATGTTTTTGTGACTGGGAAAAGTGGCGGGACTTACAGTACCCTTGGCATAAGCATGGCCGCCATATGGGATAAATACGGTGGCAACAGCAGCACCGTCATATCCACTTCCGGCTCTTTTGACAACATAGATATGATTGTTCGCGGTGACGCAGATATTGGCTTTGTTCAAAGCGATATCCTCTACTATGCACTTAATGGTAAAGAAATGTATGAGAACGATAAAAAGAAAAATATTTCAGTTGTTGCAAACCTTTATACTGAGGCTGTTCAGGTAGTTGTCAACGCAGAAAGTGATATTCAAACTATAGATGATCTTGTGGGGAAAGCGGTTGCGGTTGGAAAATATGGAACGGCCACAGAGGCCGCTGCAAGGCAAATACTTGAAAATTATGGCATTACTTATGACATGATAACAGTGAAATACCAGAGCTTTTCTGAAGCTTCAAGTGGACTTGCTTCCGGAACAGTTGACGCTATTTTTGCCGTTTCCGCAATGCCAAGCGCCAATATTGCTGAATATGCAAACACAAGAAATATCCGCTTCGTTCCCATTTCAGCTTCCACAAAACTGAAACGCAACTGCCCATTTTTCCACGACGGTATAATTCTGAGCGAAACGTACGGCACTGAAAATTCCGTATCGACAGTGTGTATAGACATTCTTCTTGTCTGCCGTAGCAACCTTACCTCAGACAGCGTAAATGGAATCGTCTCTTCCCTTTTTGATAACCTTGAAGAACTTGCTTCTGGACATGTTCTCGGTTCACTTATAAACGTTGATACGGCATCTTCTACTATTGTTGGGAGCATTCATTCCGGGGCGTCAAAATATTATTCGTCGGCTTTAACTGAAGAGGAACCTTAATAGCTTAATTTTTAGAGAAACTAATTTTTGCACTGGCGGTGGTCTTGTCTACATTTCTCTCTAAGTAATTCCATTATTAACTTTTAAAAAATGGAACATATTCCAAATAAGAAACCTAACAAAAACTTTTTAGCGACCTGTTATGAATATAGCATGCTTGAATGAAGTGAGTTTTTGTATTGGCAATATATTTTTGAAACCGATACCATTAAGCATGGAAATGCTGTGCTTACATTTGGGTGCACTAAATTTCAGCTCTCAGAGGGAAAGGAAACTTCAGCTTCCATTTTCTTTTTGGCCGTGACAAACGGCTTAACTCTCGTTATATTCAACGCAATGAACGGTGTTTCAATAGGTTACACCATGGCTCAATTTTGCCTTATAATTGAAATTACGCTTGGTTTTCTTATACTTAAAGAACATAAACAAAAAAACTCCATTATTGGTGCCGTCTTCATTCCAGCCGGATGTATTATGGTATATCTCGTTGGGTATATATAATTAATATATTACGAACAAAATAATAAAATAACATAAAATAAAGGCGGCAGCGCATATTAAGCGCTGCCACCTTTATTTTATGTTCAATTAACAATAGTTTTCCATGGGGAAAGTAAGGTATTTGATTTCATCGAGCTGGTCGACAGTTACAACACCCGCAGGGGCATTAAGCACATCAGGAATACGGTTTACGATCGTTGCACAAGTGTGCTCAACAGTAGCGGGTTTTACAACATGATATTCAACATTGGGCTCACCTGTGATCTTCCAGTCACACATATCGCCGTCATCAGGTCCATAAACTTTACCTATACATTGGGTTTCTATTACTGGACCTTGGAAGGTTTCAGTGGTTACTACAGCGGCCATGCCTATGCAGTTTCCTTTAGGAATGGTTTCACCAAGGGTTGCAGAATAGAGGTCTTTATCATAGAAATAAGGAACACATTTCTGGGTGTTGGATTTTACGGTCCAGCCCATTTTAGAGGCAAGGGACTCGTTGGAACTCCATACATAAGATGGCTCAAGAACCTCAGGATGAGCAATATCTCTTTCAAATTCTTCAGGGGTAAGACCTACACCATGGGCTTTAGCAAGTGCAAGTCCATAATCTTCTACGTTATAGCTAACCGCTCCCTCAATTTTTTGAATGTCTGCACAGCCGCCAGCTACCATTCCGACCATGTTTACCCAGAAGATATCTTCCATACCGCTGCCAACAAATGTGCAGTTGTTCTCTTTTGCAATTACATCAAGGCGATTGGTCCTCTCGGGATCGGTGGTCCAGCTACCGGTGGACTCTTCACAGGTGGTTATAACATTTATACCTCTGCTAAGGCACTTCTCAAAGTGGTCATAGCAATCGCTTACAAGGCTGAAAAGGGTAACAACAGCAATATCAGCATCGCAGCTGTCAAGAACTTCATCAGCATTGTTATTAATAACAATACCGGTTTTTACACCAAGTTCTGCATAATCTCCTATATCCATTCCCACTATCTCAGGATTAGTATCAATAGCGCCAACTATCTGTGCTCCTTTTTCATAGAGATAACGAAGAATGTATTTAGACATTTTTCCGCATCCGTATTGTACTACTTTTATTTTTTCCATAATAATTCCTCCCAACATTTCATTTGATTAAATTATATTCTTTCAACCAACTTGAGAGTCAAGAGTTTTTTGTTAAAAATTTATCTAAAAGCCACTGGAACCTGCAGCCGAAGAAACATTCCACGGGTATCGTTTCCAAATACATTGAATTCTGTAAGTACTTCACATATGTAATCCCCTATTATCTTATAACTTTTATTTTTGCAATACTCCAGCAGTCGCCGGGCATATTCTATTTCGTTGTCAAAACTGTCAAGATAAATACAGACATACATCCCGCTCTCTATCCGTTTAATAGAGTCCGTTTTTGGAAAATTATCATCGGCCAAAACAAATATCTCATTTGACACGAAATTTCCGTTTTCAAAGTTATCTTTTGTAATGGTAGTACCCGCATTACAATAATATATTTGCGGTAAATTGTTGTTTATTAAGTTTGCTTTGAGCTCTTTAAGCTGATTTTCGTACTCCTCAATACCGTAATTATATATATTTCCACTGGTAGGCATTGAATAGATTTTCCTGTGCGGAATATATTCTATGGTTATTGTGCCTATTGTCGGTGACTTTCGGTAACGTTCAAGGCTTTCTATTGTTCGAGAAATTGCCGCAAGCTGCAGTTCAAGCCGTACCATCTGGTCCTTTACCTGTTTCTTCTTTTTTATTAGAATGGACTCAATAAGCTTAACATCCCCGCTTTCAAGTACCTCCCCTATTTCTTTTAACCCCATGCCAAGTTCTTTCATATATTGGATCATATCAAGGCGGGCATTTTGGCGGATATTATAGTATCTGTATCGGGTTTCTTTATCAGTAAAGTATGGTTTTATCAGACCTATTTCATCGTAAAGCCTTAGTGTAGAAACGGAAATATTGTTTATTTTGGCCATTTCACCTATGCTTAAAAGTTCTTTTTTCATATTCATACCCTCCTTAAAACTTTAAACCAAGTTGAGACTTTAATCTCCTGTTTGTGTTTTAACATAAAATAATGCATTTTACAAGCCCTATATTAAAAAAGCGGCCAAAGGCCGCTTTTTTAATATATAAGCTTTATTGCCGAATGCAAATTTTCTACGGCTACCCCGTTCTTGCCATGTTCAAACTCGCCATCTAGGCTCCATCCGCCTTTAGGGCCTTCTTTTACAATAAGTTTATCCGCAGAGAAAAATTCTATCATTTCACAGTTTTCAAACTGCTTTGTAGTGATAGCGTGAAGGATTTTTGAAAGTTGTTCTGCATTTTCTGGATTTTTTATTAGCATACACTCAAATTTACCATCATTCATATCCACAACTTCCGGCGAAATTGTAAGTATTCCGCCAAGAGAAGTTGAGTTACTTATCGCTCCAAAAAGGTAGTCGCCCTCATACATAATACCATTTGTTTCAATAGAAATATGTTCGGGTTTAAGGTTTGCCAGTTCCGTTCCGCCCTTAAAAATATACGCCAAATGCCCGATAATATTTTTCGTTTTCTGTGGCGTACTATAACTTGCCTTTGTAAAAGCACCGAAAGATGCCACATAGGTGAAATTTCTTCCGTCAAAAGAGCCTGCATCGAAACTGTGATCACTCCCATCTGCAATATTTTTAGCCGCTGCTATTATGTCAGAAGAAAGCCCAATGCTCGAAGCAAAATCATTCGTGCTTCCACATGGAATATATCCCAGCGGTTTATTTGAACCATGAATATTTCCTGATACTACTTCATTAAAAGTGCCATCCCCACCACAGGCCACTATCACATCGAAACATTCGCCATATTTGCTTGCCCAACTTTCTGCATCGCCGCGTTTTGATGTGAGCATTGTAAAAACGTCGTATCCGCCACAGGCAAGTATCATCGAGATTTTTGAAATATATAAAGTTCCACGCCTAAGCCCCGATACCGGATTTATTATAAGCAATAGTTTTTTATTCAAAAATATTCACCTCAGAAAACATAAGAATAATAATGTGATTTTACAGTTAAACTTTTTTTATAAAGGAATGACTACATTTTGGGCAGTGCACCTCTACCTTTCCACGTCCTCTGGGTATCCTTATCTTTTGACCGCAGGCTGGGCATTTAAAATATTTATACTTTTTTCTCAGTTCGGCTTTTGCTTTTAAGCCGGTAAAAAAGTTCTTTACTTTCCAAACAAGCTGCATAAATTTCATATTTTCCGCCCGGCGTTTTTCAATGTTCTTTGAGAACATACGATAGATCTCAATTGCGTAGAACACAAAAGAGAGATAATAGAGGAAAATAGACCCGGCAAGCATTGAAATAATGCTACAAAGAAGGCCTGCTATTAAAAGCCCCATAGCAAGCTGATCCGTTCCATAACGGCCGTACATTAATTGTCTCAATTTTTGCATGATCATAAGGCAAATCCTCCTAAATTATTGCTGCTAATAATTCTAGCATTGCCATATATCCTTTTGGTTAACTAATTTTAAATTTTTTTAATTATTCTATGGACAGTTTTTCTTTTAAGTGTTATAATATTTAAGCAAAATTTAATGGAGGCATAGCTCAGCTGGTTAGAGCGCCTGCTTCACACGCAGGAGGTCTGCGGTTCGAGTCCGCATGTCTCCACCAAATTCCGCTGGAATCGCAAGATTCCGGCGGTTTTCTTTTTGCTTTTGCAACTTTTTGGATGGTTTTATTTTGCTGTCTTCGCTTTTACCCAAACCGTGACCCATACGGGGAAATAAACAGAGAGGAATAAATAGCACCGAGCGGAATTTTTCCGCTCGGTACTATTTTTTGTCGCTTTTTCTTGTTTCTCTGTTGTAGAATTTTAATCCGCCTTTTTTACCCTTTTCACATTGCTTGGCTGATGACATTACCGATGGCATCGGCCGCGTCCCGCTTCATGTCCACTGTGGCGTGATATAGGTGCTGAGAGCAAATACCGCGCTGTAATTTCCCAGTGTCCCAGACAGAATTTTGACGTCCACGCCGTTCTTCAGAGACAGCGTTGCGAACGTATGGCACAGGTCATGGAAGCGGATGTGCTCAGCGCCGATAACTTTTAGGATTTTATCATGCGTGTGCTGGAAGGAATTTGGATCGTACATGGCGTCGGTTTTGGGTGATGGGAACATATAGGGATTTCTTAGGTGCTTCTTGTGTTCATCGATCAGCAGATCTACCGCCTGCTGTGGGATTGCTAGGGCACAATCGAGTTCCGCGTTTTCGGCTGGCTCACCACCAGTTTTTCCTTTATGTGGTTCACTTGTTTCGTTACAGAAATAGTTTTGTTATCCATGTCCAAGTCAGTCCAGAGAAGGGCGAGAAGTTCTCCTCTCCGCAGCCCAGTGGTCAGTTCCAGATAGTATGCCACCATCAGACCTCTTTCCTCTGCTTTTACTAGATACGAATCAATTTTTCCCTGCGGCAGGATTTTCATTCCTTTCTTCTCCAGCTTCGGCAGTTTGTACCCCTTTGCTGGATTCACCAATATCGGTCGTTCGGCTACCGCTTGTTCCAGACAATTATTCAGCAGTGTATGGATGCCTTGAGCTACCCGGGTACTGGGACCCTTATTCTTCAGTTCGATGTGTTCATATCGCCGGATACGCCCATTCTTTTGAAGGTCGTTGTAGAACCTTTGAATCTGGATAGTGGTCAGTTTCTCCAACAGGACTTTTCCGATTTTCGGGATAATGTTGTTGTCTATGTAGTTCAGATAGCAGTCTTTCGTTTTCTTCCGGAGCCGTAGTTCAGCGCCCACTTCGTACCACAGCTTGAGCTAGCTTTGGACGGTATAGCTTTTTACTCTAGTCATGTCCAACCACTGGCTGTCGCTGATTGCTTTCTTAAACCTTTCTTTGACCTCACCACCTGGGTTTTGCCGAGAACATTCTTGTAAATATGTCATGATCTCGCCCCGCTGTATACTGTTCCTCCCAGTGTTCATCTTTTCGTTTACAGATACTTCCTTCACCGTTCGCTCTTCGCTTTGCCATACCGCCTATTCCTACATAACGTCTGTCAGGTAGCCGTCATTTTCATTGAAGTTCTCTATGTCCATCCGCGTTCCCATGCGGAAGCCGAGGATGAACTTTTCGATGGCAAGTGTACTGCTGATCTCATTCTGTGCGTTCAGCAAATTCAGGAGCAGGGACCTTCCCTCGTCTTTCAACTGTGCTGTCAGCTTTTCCTCACACTTCTTTGCTTTCTCCATAACCCTCTGCAAATCAGAGCCTAACTCTACCTGCCAGTAGCATGGGGTAATGTTGACGTAATAGAAATCCTCCAGTGTTCTTCGCATCTGTGTCGCCTCCTTTGCAGCAACACCCAATACCATCGCCCGACCTTAATAGCATCTCAATTGGTCAGAATTATCAAAAAGTTATCAATTCAGTTGAGTTTGAACACTGGTCACAACGACTTCTACACCGCGTTTTGAGGACGAGGCCGAGTGTTTACCCTCCCAGGTCGAAAAAAAATGGCGCACAGCGCTTTACAGGTGGGGATAATTCCCTTGTGATCGTGTTCAGCCTTTTTTGTTATCGTGTATCATTTGCCGCCTGATTTTCTTGCCGTTCCCGTTCCTTCCCACAGCCGTCTGGCCACGACGAAAGTGGGTGTGGGCTTTTACCCTCAAAAAGCGTTCGACTGCCGCTCGCGGCAAACCAAACGCTCTGCTTGCCCCACCCTTTGGGTGGGTGACCACTTCGATTGAAGGTGGGGAAATTAAAGAGAACATTCTTTCCTGCTTACACTGCGGGAAGATATAAAATTTGGATTTTGCTTTGCCACAATGTCAAGTGATGAATTAAAAAGGCAGGCCATTATCAAAGAATTTCTCTTTAATAGTGGCCTGCCTTTTTAAACTTTACAGGTTTCTTTATACAAAAAGCCTGAGAGAACTTTTAAAGAGCTCTCAGGCTGAATCGCTTAATTTAATCGCCACCCGGCACTTTGCCGCTGTAGTTCCACCATACGGTGGTAAAGGCCGTTTTTGCTCATCAATTCTGTCGGCGTTCCTTCTTCCTCAACCCGGCCATCTGCCAGAACAACAATTTTATCGGCTGCCTCCACAGTACGCATCCGGTGAGCAATCACCAATACTGTCTTTCCAGCCAACAGACGGGAGAGCGCTCCCTGAACCTTTGTCTCGTTTTCTACATCCAGACTGGCAGTTGCCTCGTCAAGGAGGACGATGGGCGCATCT
>CAZNVF010000030.1:0-12955 GCA_964576395.1 uncultured Oscillospiraceae bacterium | reverse complement strand
AAATGAAACGCCTATTTTTGCTTTTAGAAAGGTAATAGTAGATGGAATTTACCCTATAGGGAACGGAAAGCACATACGCATTCGTTTTAAAAAAGCCGGAATGAATTTTTATGCGGTATGGTTTGGTGTTCCTGAGGAGGAGTTCCCATATAAAATCGGAGAGATAGTTGATGTTGCAGCCACTTGTGAAGTCAGCGAGTATAGCGGAGAAGAAAGAGTCTCAGTAAAAATAAAGGATGTCCGTCCCTCTTCGCTGAGTCAAGAAAAACTCTTTTGTGGGAATCTGATCTATGATGGCTATAAACGCGGTGAGCCAGTGCCTGAAGAGGATATTCCCACAAGAAACGATTTTGCAGTGATCTATCGCTTTATTCGTGCAAACGGTGGGTTTAAAGGTGAATTGGATGTACTGTTTGGGAGAATAACCAGTCAAAACAAAGAATATCCAATGGATTCCTGCAAAATGCGTCTTTGCCTTGATATTATGGAGGAAATGGGCCTTGTGAAACGCAGTTTTGATGGCAAGGCAGAGGCAATAACCCTTGTAACTCCGGCTGTAAAAGTCGATATTGATGATTCAAAGCTTCTTACTAAAGTGAGAAGAGGAAATATATGAAAGTAAACGAAGAAATTTGTGAAGGTGGCGAAAATATGCCCGAATATTTTGAAGAGCTGAAAAAGGCTATAGACATAAACAAAGGTTATGATGTTGCGAAGATTGAGCGGGCATATACCCTTGCCAGAAATGCGCATGCAGACCAAAAACGGGCTACTGGTGAACCATATATAATCCACCCGGTGGCAGCCGCTATGATAACTGTGCAACTTGGAATGGACACAGACACAGTTGTGGCGGCATTGCTTCATGATGTTGTGGAAGACACCCCTGTAACCCTTGACGAAATAAAAAAAGAGTTTGGTACGGATGTTGCAACCATGGTTGACGGGGTCACAAAGCTCAGTAAAATAAAATTTGTTTCAAAAGAAGAAGCTCAAGCGGAAAATGTGCGCAAAATGATGATAGCTATGGCCAAGGATGTCCGCGTCATCATCGTAAAATTGGCGGATAGGCTTCATAATATGAGAACAATAGCTGCAAAGCCTCTTGAAAAACAGCGCCGCACTGCGCATGAAACAATGGAGATATACGCTCCGTTGGCTCACCGTCTTGGTATCCGTCCTATAATGGAAGAACTTGAAGATCGCTGCATTCAAATACTCGACCCTGTGGGCTACCACGACATTGAAAACAGAATGGAGATCCGGCGTGAACAACAAGAAGCTTTCATTGAACACATAAAAACAAAGATAACCGAAAGGCTTTCCAGTGAGGATTTTGAGTTTCAAGTGACTGGGCGCATAAAAAGCGTATATGGCATATATCGTAAAATATATGAGCAGGGAAAATCGTTTGAAGAGATTTACGATATATATGCAGTGCGGGTAATAGTGAATACAGTCTATAACTGCTATTATGTACTTGGCGTTATGCACGACCTTTTCCGTCCAATACCTGACAGATTCAAAGATTATATCTCTACGCCAAAACAGAATATGTACCAATCGCTTCACACCACATGTATCGACAGCAAGGGTATCCCTTTTGAAATACAGATAAGAACTTGGGAAATGCACCAGACAGCTGAATATGGTATTGCGGCACACTGGAAATACAAGGCGGGAATACAAGGCAAATATAAGCTTGAAGAGCGCCTGTCATGGGTGCGCCAGTTGCTTGAACAGCAGCAGGAATTGGATGACGTTGAAGATATAGTTCGTTCTATAAAAACAGATATTGCAATGGACGAGGTGTTTGTCTTCACTCCACGAGGCGACGTTATAAATCTTCCAGTTGGTTCAACCATAGTTGATTTTGCTTACGCAATACATACTGCCGTTGGTAATAGAATGACTGGTGCAAGAATAAATGGAAAAATAGTTTCCCTCGACACCGAGGTAAAAACTGGTATGATAGTCGAGATACTTACCACCAATGCTCAAGGCCATGGCCCAAGCCGTGACTGGATAAATATTGCAAAAACCAGCAGCGCTCGTTCCAAAATACGCAGCTGGTTCAAGAAGGAACGCCGCGAAGAAAATATTGTTGAAGGATGTATACTGGTTGAAAAAGAGTTTCGCCGCAACATGATAATCCTTGACGAGCCCCAATATAGCGAATTCATCTCATCTATTGCCAAAAGACAGCACTGCAACAGTGTTGACGATTTTTATGCCACTGTGGGCTACGGCGGCATTACGCTTTCAAAAATACTGCCATGGGCAAAGGAAGAATTTATAAGGCTTTACCGCTCTCAGCCGGAGGCAATTCCTGAATATGTACCTCCTAAACATAAGCCAAAATCCAGAAGTGGGGTAATAGTGCAAGGGCTCGAAGGCTGCCTTGTTAAATTTGCCCATTGCTGCAATCCTCTTCCTGGCGATAGCATAGTCGGATATGTGACCAGAGGCAGTGGAGTTACTATACACAAAGCTGAGTGTGCCACAGCAATAAAAGGTCAAAAGGATGAGGAACAGAGAGGAAGATGGATGACCGCAGAGTGGGCAGAAAATATAAAGGATACTTATAAAACAGAGGTCATTATTCATGGTGGAAATCGCCCTGGCCTTGTTGCCGATGTAAGTATCACTATTGCAAACCTACATTTGCAGATGCATAGCCTTATGGCAAGAGAGCTTGCCGATCATAGCGGCGCAGAGGTACGCCTTATAATAGAAACCGGAAGCGTTGAGCAGCTAAAAACCACAATAGATGCATTAAAACGTATACGTGGGGTCAACAGCGTGGAACGCGTGTAATATGAATTAAGAATCCGTTTTTCATAGGCGGTGAAAACAGTGAATAATCCTTATTTGAAAGGGAAGTTTTATGAAAGCAGTTCTTCAGCGTGTGCTCTCAGCTTCAGTGGAGTGCGAGGGTAAAACCGTTTCAGAAATAGGAAAGGGCTTTTTGGTGCTTCTTGGGGTAACAAAAGAAGACGCCCAGGCAGAAGCCGATACCCTTGCAGCAAAAGTAGCGGGTCTCAGGATCTTTTCCGATGAAAATGGAAAAATGAACCTTAGTCTTGAGGATGTGTGCGGTGGGATGATAGTAGTTTCAAACTTTACTCTTTGTGCAGACTGCAGCCATGGCAGACGCCCGTCATTTATAAAAGCACAGCGCCCTCAACAGGCGAATGAGCTTTACGAATATTTTGTGAAGCGATTAAAGTTTTATGGTATTCCAAAAGTGGGTACAGGGGTATTCGGTGGGGATATGCAAGTGAATATACAAAATGACGGCCCTGTCACAATAATTCTTGACACTGACGATTTAAAATAGGAGATGTTTTAAAAATGGAAATTTATGAAATTGCTGTAGGGCCTTTAAAAACAAATTGCTATATTGTAGCTTCTGAGCAGAACAATGCTGTTATTATTGACCCTGGATTTGAAGCGGATAGAATAATTGCCAAAGCAAAAGCGGCGGGCGTGAACGTAGAGTACATATTTTTGACACATGGCCACTATGATCATATAGGGGCTGTGGAGGGCGTCAAAAGAGCTTTTCCAGGCTGCAAATCCGTTGTAATGAAAGAGGACGAAGATATTTGCAGAAATCCTGACCTTGTATTACCGGGCGTGACCAAAGGCATTGAACCAGATATGCTTATAGAGGATGGCGATGTGATTGTGCTTGATGAGTTGAGCTTCAAATTCATGCTGACTCCAGGTCACACTAAAGGTTCCACCTGCATTTTCTGTGGGGACAAACTTTTCAGTGGAGATACACTTTTTTCCCGTTCTTGCGGAAGAATAGATCTTTACGGCGGTTCCGCAAAAGAGATGAGGGCCTCACTTAAACGCCTGGGAGAGATGGAGGGCGATTATGAGGTGTTCCCTGGCCACGGTGTTGGGACTACTATGGCAATAGAGCGCTATGCCAACCAGTACCTTAGAAAATCTATGGGTTTTGAAGTGCTATGATACTAATAATAGATTCTCATACTTATTTATATGAAATCGAAGCTCTCTGCCGAATGTTTTTGCGTGGGGAGGAACTTAAAGTAACTGAAAATCCAAAAATACCGGAAGGGGAGGATTATATCTATACCGGCATTTTTGGGGATAAAATAACTGCAAAAGCCTCCGTAGAAGGGAAAACCATGTCTGCGGAGGATTTTTCTGCTGAAAACCAATGCGGTAAACTGGAACTTTTAGTATATGACCTGCTTTCAAAACTCACAGGTATAATTCCAAAGTGGGGCACCCTTACGGGAATACGTCCGGTAAAATTGGCCCTTTCATATATGGATCTAGGTCTTTGCCAAGAGGAAGTTAAACAGAAATTAAAAAGGGAGCGCCGCGTCAGCGATGAAAAGCTTGAACTTCTTATGGCAACAGCAAGTAGCGAAACAGGAATACGCGCTCTTTCGCGTCCGGAATCTGTGAGCATATACATTTCAATTCCATTCTGTCCAAGCCGATGCTCATACTGCTCATTTACTTCTCATGCTATAGAGAAAGCAGCAAAGCTAATTCCACAATATGTGGAGCTTTTGTGTCGGGAACTTCGCGAAACAGCCGCACTGACAGAGGAGCTGGAGCTTAGGCTTGAAACAGTATATATAGGAGGCGGTACTCCTACTGTGCTAAGCGCTGAGCAGCTTGACAAAATTTTGAGCACAGTTCGCGGCAGCTTCAGTATGGAAACAGTGAGGGAACTTACAGTGGAGGCCGGAAGGCCTGATACAATAACTGCGGAAAAGCTTGAAGTGTTACGGAAAAACGGAGTTGACAGAATAAGCATAAACCCACAGACAATGAGCGATGATGTTCTTGAAAATATAGGCAGAAAACATACTGCGGCGGATGTAATAGAGGCTCACCGCCTTGCGAAATCATTTGGTTTCAGCAACATTAATATGGACCTGATCTCGGGCCTTCCAGGAGATAACATAGAAAAGTTCAAACATACGATATCTTCTGTGCTCGAGCTTGAACCGGATAATATAACGCTTCACACACTGACAGTCAAGCACGGTGCTTATCTTGCCCCTGAAGCAAAGGCGGTGCTCGGACACACTGCGGATGCAATGAATGAGTATGCTTTTTCTGAATTTGGTAAATTTGGTTATTTTCCATATTATCTCTATCGCCAAAAAGGAACCATTGATAATCTTGAAAACACTGGTTTTTGCAAATACGGAAAAGAGGGCATATATAATGTGTTCATAATGGATGAAACTCATACTATCCTTGCAACAGGAGCCGGCGGAGTCACAAAACTCCGGGCACCACACGGCCAGAAGATAGAAAGAATATTTAATTTTAAGTTTCCGTATGAATATATTGAAAGATTCGACCTTATAAACGAACGTAAGAAAAAGGTGAGGGAGTTTTACTTAAATTATCCTATTTAACTTATGTTTTAAAATGTGTATCAGTATTTTAATTATTGATTTATAATGCCAACGGGTATATAATTATAAAAGAAAATTTTGCAGAAAGGGAGGATCTTTATGTCCAATTTTGAAAATATTATAAACGATCTCTATTCTGAAGTAAAAGCCATGACAAAAGAAGTGGAAAAGAAAGCGGAAGAGACCATAGAGATTTCAAAACTCAATATGGAGCGAATAAAAATAAGAAGCCGTATTCAGCAAAATTATCAGCGCCTTGGTGAGATCATTTATGGTAGCTATAAAAATGAGGAAGACGTTAGCGATATTGTTGCTGCCCTCTATGAACAGCTTGATGAAGACTTTGAACGTGTTGAGGGCATCTATAATGAAATATGCTCAGTAAAGAATGGCATTGGTGTCAGTGCAGATGGTGAAAGCCGGGTTTGCGAAGAAGAAAAAACAAAAGTTAAAACTGCACAATATGAAGAAGAACAAAAAAAACCGCTGGCCTTATCTGAGAAACCCAATGAAGAAGTGGAGCGGGCACAAAACTTCAAGGATGTGCCTGAAGTAAGATCCGAACCGGAACCTGAGGCAGTAAAAGACGAATCTCAAAAAGTGGAAGAGAACGCAGCCGAGGTTGCAAAAAGAAGACGCACTTTTGGAAAAAATGGCGGTGACCTTGGAATAGATGTGGATGCCGACTGAGCAGCAGATATAATAAAAATGGAGGAAGCTTTATAATGACTTATAATCAAGTAAAAGGTTCTGCGGAGTATATTATGGCGCAGACTAGGCTCCGCCCCAAAATAGCAGTGATCCTCGGCACAGGACTTAACCTGTTGACAGCAGATATTGAAAATGCAACAAGAATACCATATAAAAACATTCCGCGTTGGAATGACACCGTAAATAAGAGCCATGAGGGAACACTAATTATTGGAACTCTTGATAAGATTCCTGTTGCCGTGATGTCCGGAAGACTGCATTATTATGAGGGCAACAGCTTTGCTGAGTGTGCGTATCCGGTCGCTGTATTTAAAGCGATGGGCATTGAAAAAATAATCATTACAAACGCAGCGGGTGGTATCAATAAAGATTACAGCGCCGGTGATTTTGTTCTAATTTCCGATCACATCAAATTTTTTGATGACAGCCCACTTCGCGGTGAGGATGCTTCAATGTTTGGCACCGGAAGATTTTTTGATATGACCAATACTTATTCTGAGTATCTTCGCAACAGGGTTGTGGGAGCTTTTGAAAATGAAACGGGAATGAGCCTTAAGTCTGGTATTTATGCCTATATGCCGGGGCCACAGTTTGAAACCCCAGCTGAAATAAGAATGCTCAGAACACTGGGTGCGGATCTTGTTGGAATGAGCACCGTACCGGAGGTCATTATGGCTGCTGCCTGCAATATAAAAGTACTCGGAGTTTCTGTTGTTACTAACATGGCGGCGGGGGTTTTGGAACGTCCGCTGACAATAGAGGAAGTTGATAAGACTTGTTTGGCTGCGGCTGAAAATTTCAAAGCTTTGCTCCATACTGCAGTAAGGATTTTAGGGGAGGAAAAATAAAATGCTGTTTAAAGACATAACATATATTGATGAGAATTTTAATGTCGTTGAACATGCCTATATAGGAACAAAAAACGGTGTTATTGACTATATCTCTACAGCTAATGAGAAAACAGATTGGGGATATGGCGAGATCTATGACGGCAGAGGAAAGGTTCTGATTCCGGGACTTGTAAACAACCATACCCATGCTGCTATGACGTTTATGCGCGGTTATGGAGAGGATCTGCCGCTTCAAAGGTGGTTAAATGAAAAAATTTTTCCGTTTGAGTCCAAATGGGATCAGAACAGTATCTACTGGGCTGGTATGCTTGGTATGGCGGAAATGATGGCCTGCGGCACAACTTCTTTCACAGATATGTATTTCTTTGATAAAGTTGCTGCCAGCGTTGTTCGAGATTCCGGAATGAAATGTAATTTTTGCAATCCGCCGGTTGGAACGGATGGAACTCCTCTGAAAAAGATGCCTTATTTTCCGCCTGTACAAGAGATGGTAAAAAAGTATGGCAGAGCCAATAAAGGCCGTTTTACCGAGGAATTTGGCCTTCACGCTGAATATTCTTCCTGTGAATCCCTTGCAAAGGAGACTGCGGAATTCGCAAAAGAAAATGGCCTCCGACTCCATGTCCATATGTCTGAAACCAAGCTTGAGCACGAGGAGTGTAAGCAGCGCCACGGAGGGCTCACTCCTGCAAGGTATCTTGAAGCATGTGGAGTCTTTGAAAATCCCACAAATCTTGCCCACTGCGTATGGGTTGAAGACGATGATATAGAGTGTATGGCAAAAAATCATGTTACAGCAACGCACTGCCCTTCAAGTAATATGAAGCTGGGTTCAGGCTTTGCTCCGGTGAGAAAAATGCTTGATGCTGGTATCAACGTTGCCCTTGGAACAGATGGTGCTTCCAGCAACAACAATCTCAACATGTTTGAGGAAATGCACCTTGCTGCAATGATTGCCAGAGGTAATGCCCACAATGCCGGGGAAATTTCTCCAAAAGAGATATTAAAAATGGCGACCGTAAACGGGGCAAAGTCTCAGGGAAGAATGGATACAGGTATTATTAAAAAAGGTTATAAGGCTGACATTGCAGTTATTGACTTCAACCGTCCGCACCTTGTACCGTGTTATGATGTGCTTGCGAACATAGTCTTCTCTGCCCAAGGTTCAGATGTGGTACTTACGATGGTTGATGGCGATGTTGTTTATCGTGACGGAAAGTATAAAACAATAGATATAAACAAAGTTTACGATAAAATAAGTTACTACCTTCCTAAAATACTTGAGCAGATCTGATTTTCTGGTTGAATGAACTTTTGTGTGGCCTGAAAAAGTTTCGGGTCGCAAATTTAAAAACTTTGACTAAACGGAGGACCGCATGAGTTCCAAAAAACAAAATTTCCTCCAAGGAGCTTTAATCCTTAGCGCTGCTACAATAATAGTAAAAATAATCGGTGCAGCTTATAAAATTCCACTGATGAATATAATAGGTGGCGAGGGTTTTGGCTATTATAATACTGCCTATACAATATTTACTCCTCTTTATACTATTGCTACAGCTGGCATTCCTGTGGCGGTTGCAAGAATGGTATCGGAATGTGTTACGCTTGGGCGGTATAGGGACGTTCGCAGGATATTTCAAATATCAATGACCTGTTTTTTGGTTACGGGTACGGCGGGAAGCCTTATTATGCTTTTGGGAAGCAAATTCCTGGCGGGAACCGTATGTAACAATCCCGGTGCTACCTTGGCGGTGATAATGCTTTCACCAGCGGTTTTCTTCATGTGTATGACCAGCGCATACCGCGGGTATTATCAAGGCCTTCGTAATATGTATCCTACTGCGATTTCCCAGGTAATAGAGGCAATGG
This sequence comes from uncultured Oscillospiraceae bacterium, assembly GCA_964576395.1. GTDB lineage: Bacteria > Bacillota > Clostridia > Oscillospirales > Ruminococcaceae > UMGS1668. Next base: position 4,104 of record CAZNVF010000030.1, on the reverse strand, counting down.
TAAAGGTTTTGGTTGGGCTATCCCTTACACTGCTAATAATGAGCTGGGGAACAGCGGAATATGAGGCCAACGGAAGCTTCTATGGAATTGATCTTGGGATCCCGATGGAAAATGTTTCGGCGGCCAGTGCCGTCGCGCCTATTGCCGCCGCGGCTGCTATTGGTGGAGTTATGATCTCTACTATGGTAGGAATGCTTTATATGATGTTCCATTACCGTGTTAGGGGCGACGGAATAACTCAGCCGGAGCTTTACGATGCTCCAGAAGCCCAACCAAGAAGTCGGCTTCTAAATACCCTTATAGCGATATCTATTCCTGTATGTTTGGCTTCCCTTTCCACAAATATTACGAATCTAATAGACCTTGTATCGCTGATGAGTAGAATGGAATATGCCATTCGCCTTGACCATGAGACTGTTTTGGCAATGTATGAAGGGCTGCTTCCTGCGGAGCTTGCTCTTGACGGACTTCCAAACTATCTTTACGGGGTATATTCGGGAATGCCAGTAACGCTTTTTAACCTCGTTCCGGCAATTGCTACAACATTTGGAACAGCAGCTCTGCCAAGTGTAGCAGCCGCATGGACATCACATAACAGACATAGAATAAAAGGATCGATCGATACGGTGCTTCGTCTTACAACAATTGTTGCCATTCCTGCGGGTTTTGGACTGTCTGTTCTTTCGAAAGAGATACTCACCCTTTTGTATCCGTTGCGACTTACCGAGACTGAAATAGCGGCTCCACTTCTCAAAGTAATGGGAATAACAGTTATTTTTGTATGCACATGCGCATCGTGCCATAGCATATTACAGGGTATAGGCAAAGAACGTCTGCCGCTCTTCTTCATGTTAGCGGGGGCAGCAGTAAAACTTGTTGTAAACTACATTTTTGTGGCAATACCGCGTTTGAATATTCAAGCTGCTCCGTATGGCTCTTTAATTTGTTATATAATTATAATGGTGCTCGACATTGCCGCAATAAACAAAAGTGCAGGGATAAGGGTAAATCTTTATGCAGTGTTCATCAAACCGCTTTTTGCCGGTGCGCTGTGCGCTTTAGGAGCGAAATTTGGGTATGTACTTTGCAATATTTTCTTTTCAAATAATGTATCCACGGTATTTGCCATTGGAATTGCGGCCATAATTTATGGTATGGTTATGCTTCTTATAAAAGGAATCACAAAAAGAGATTTTTTAATGGTTCCAAAGGGTGAAAAAATCGCTAAAATACTTGAAAAAATTCATTTATTGAGCTAGAATAGAGGAGGCCGCAAAATGCGGACTGGTTTCAAAATTAAAAATTGTTATTCGATCGAAGACCTTGTTGAAATTATGACGCTACTTAGAAGTGAGAATGGCTGTCCTTGGGATAGGGAGCAAACTCATGAATCTATCCGTAATAATTTTATAGAAGAGACTTATGAAGCTGTAGAAGCCATAGATAATGGCGATGCCGAGCTTTTAAAAGAGGAGCTTGGGGACGTTCTTTTGCAGGTTGTGTTTCATGCCCAGCTTGAAAAGGAACAGGGCCGTTTTGATTTCAATGAAGTATGTGATGGAATATGTAAAAAGCTCATTCTTCGCCATCCGCACATTTTTGGAGACGAGGACTTATCCGATTCCGGTGAGGTTACCGATAGGTGGGACGAAATTAAAAAAGAGTCAAAAGGCCAAAAAACAGCGTCAGAAACATTACATGCTGTGCCGAAACAACTTCCCGCGCTTATGCGCAGCGCTAAATTACAGCAAAGAGCGGAAAAGGCCTGTGCGACTCATCATGACTTGATTTGGTCTTTAAAAAAACTGGATGAGGAAGTTGCTGAGCTTAAAGAGGCTGTCCGCACGAACGATATCGTTCACTGTGCTGACGAAGTTGGTGATGTGCTGTTTTCAGCAGTAAACGTTTCAAGAGCCCTTGACCTGGAGCCGGAGCAGTGCCTTTCGGTTGCCAGCGAGAAGTTCATTCAACGTGTTGAAGCTGTTGAGCGGATCGTTACAGAGTCCGGTAGAGAGTTTGAGGATTTAACAAAAGCCGAGCTCTCTGAAATTTGGCTTGAGGCCAAAGAAAAATCAAGTTTATAAAAGCGGGTAATTTCCGCAGAATCAAAAGGAGGTATTAAAAAAATGACCAAATCTGATCTTGTTGCTGCTGTTGCAACCAAACTTGGATCTTCTAAAAAGGATGGAGAGAGAGCTGTTTCTGCATTTATTGAATCTGTAACAGAGGCTCTTGCCAATGGTGAATCCGTACAGCTTGTAGGGTTCGGTACTTTTGAAGTAAAAGATCGCGCTGCAAGAAAAGGTATTAACCCTAGAACCAAAGAGAAAATTTATATTCCTGCTTCTAAGCTTCCTGCGTTCAAAGCTGGCAAAGCTCTTAAAGAAGCTGTCTCCAAATAATTTTGGAAAGATAAAATTTCCCCTGTCTGTAGGCAGGGGATTTTTTAAAAAAGAAGGAGCTTTTATGCGTTTAGATAAGTATCTTAAAGTTACTCGCCTTATAAAGCGCCGCACAATCGCCAATGAGGCATGCGATGCGGGAAGGGTTTTGGTGAATGGGAAACCTGCCAGGGCCTCTTACGAGGTAAAAGAGGATGATATTGTTGAAATTCAGCTTGGGCAGCACCCTTTGAAGGTGCAAGTGATTTCAATCACCGAATCGCCCCGTAAAGAAGATGCTGCGCAAAATTATCGTGTAATAGAATAATAATTGATAAGCTCCACAAAATGTGGAACTTATTTATTTGCAGGAAATCATTGAAACCAGATAGGGAAAAACTCAAAATAAAGTAGAATGCAAATGGCAGAATCATTGTTAGAAGAAATGGGCAGCAAATATGAGAAGCAAGGAAATGATCCTCTTCCATGCCTTGCCAACATTTATAAATTGGCGAGCAGGAGCGCATGTAAACACTTGTAGGGGGCCTGAAACAGGTACACGGCATTATGGAACGGTAAATGGCTGAGAATGGCTATGATGAATAAAAACATATAGGCAGGCGGTCGACGGGGAGAAAATCTCTGCCGCCTTATACTATATTCAATTCTTCTTCAATCTTTTGTGATATAATAATGGCACGGAGGTGCTGAAATGAGGATTTTATTAGTTGAAGATGAAAAAAGGATGGCGCAAGCTCTTTGCGAGATACTGAGGTTAGAAAAATATGAAATAGATTATTATGGAGATGGCATATCCGGACTTGCTGCTGTGGAAAGCGATATTTATGATATTATTATTTTAGATGTTATGCTGCTAGGGATGGATGGCTTTGAAATTGCGAAAAAAGCAAGGAAAAAAGGAATACGCATCCCGATCCTTATGCTAACGGCGAAAGGAGAATTAGATGATAAAGTGGCAGGGCTTGACAGCGGTGCAGACGATTATTTAACAAAACCTTTTCAACTAAAAGAGCTGCTTGCCAGACTGCGTGCGCTTGTACGGCGTAGTGTGAACACGCCGGATGGTGATCTTTCTTTCGGAGATATACGACTTGATACAAATACTTTTGCCTTGTTTTGTAAAACAAACGGGCAAAATGTAAAACTGGGTGAAAAAGAATATCATATTCTCGAATATCTTATTATAAATCATGGACAAGGACTTACCCGGGAACAGCTTGCCGTTAAAATATGGGGATTTGACAGTGAAGCAGAATATAATAATGTGGAAGTATATATGTCTTTTACCAGAAAAAAGTTGAATTTTGTCGGAGCAAAAACGGAGATAAAAGCTGTACGAGGGCTTGGATATGAATTGAGGTGCAATTATGTTTAGGCAGTCAAAAAGAAAAATCGTTGCCGCAATTATGTCCATTCTTGTGGTTTTGTGGGTTGGAACACTGGGTGTTATCTACGCATCAAGTTATTTAGAGATGACAAGACAAAACGAACAAATGTTAAAAGCATACGCAGATATGTATGTATCCCCGTTGTCGATGAATAATATGCCTCACGGTATATCGATGCCAAACAATGGCAATCCTGGCATGAGATCTGGGTTTGCTGATTCACCAATGTTCCAGCTTACAACCTTTTATACAGTTGCGCTTACCTATAACGGAGAAATTATAGAAATCAAGAATGATAAGCCCAACATATAACT
>CAZNVF010000029.1:5722-13346 GCA_964576395.1 uncultured Oscillospiraceae bacterium | reverse complement strand
CCCCACACAAAGGCGGGGTCCATAAAAGGCAACCGCAAAACCCACGTTATTCACTTTTCAAACTGCAATTATATTATAACATTGCTTTTCAGAATAATCAATTCCAAATTTGCTATTTTTACAAATTTTCAGTCACTTTTACAATTTTATATTATCCCAATTTAGATGTTTTCACAAAGATTAAAAATCAATTGCCCAAATCTGATTTTTACAGATCTGGAACATTGTGTGGAAGCTTTTCTGACTCTACAACCGTTACCATATCTGAAATTGCTTTTAGCTCCTCACTAGCATAACGGCCAGTAAAAACAAGATCTGTTCCCGGAGTTTTCAGCGCAATAAGCTCTTTGACCTCATCAATCGTTATAATGCCAAAATACATAGGTATTGTTATTTCGTCGAGCACAACAAGCCCAAAATTGCCACTTAAAAGCGCCTGTCTTGCCCTGGCAAGGCCTTTTTTGGCGCAACTGATATCTTTTTCATCCGGTTTTCTTCCACAAATGCAACCGTTACCACTTCCGAACTGAGCTGTAACGACCCCAGGAATGGCTTTTCTAAGAGCCGGAATATCCTTTTTAGGATCATCTTTTATAAATTGTCCAATAAAGACCCTTCTGCCTTCGCCCGCAACTCTAAGTGCAAGCCCAAGAGCCATTGTTGTTTTTCCTTTCCCGTCACCAGTATAAAGCCTAATACATCCTTTGTTCAAAACAGTCCCTCCATACGGTTTTATTAATATAAGTTTACAACAATTTAACTTACATTTCAAGACCTATGTATTACAACTAAAGTTATTAATTTGGATATTAAAAATTGCTGCATAAAATAGAGCGACCATTTTTATTGCTGTGTGAAATAGAAGCAGTAAAAAATGGCCATACCTTAAGGCACTTTTAAACGGAAAATAGCATTAGTTTTTAGTTCGTCAAAAAATCTTGGACTGCGAAAATTCTTGTAAATATAAGATTTTCGCCTATTAAAGCACCTGTAACAACAACCATTTTTGACGCCCTAGTTCCAAAATGGCGCCCCAACCTTACAAATTAGCATTGTAAGGGGATATATAGATACAACATACGACTTTATGTGGAAAATTCTTATTTTAAGTTGTTTTTATAGATTTTTATAGACACCTATAGGGAATTTAAAAAGCTTTCCGTTTATAAAATAAATAAAAATATGCAGATAGCTATTTTCTATAAAATGGAGCTGCAAGTTTTTCTGCAGCGGAAAGAAGCTTAAAATCCGCTTTTGCCATTTCTATGCTGTCACCAGGTTTAAAATATGGGCGCACCGCTTCCGCCACTTTAGGAAGAAATTCTTCCTTGGTTCCGTCAAAATCCACTATTAGGAACAGATGCGGTGCAAGATCGTTTTCTTTCTGTGCCCAAAGAAGATACGCTTTATATACATTCCCAGAAGCAGTAAAAAATCCGCTAAGAGCCGCCGTTACAGTTTCTGGAATTGAGACCGGCTTCATGAACTTTATTTCGTGTGATTTTGCATCAGTTTTTTTATCCACAGCATTATGTTTAAAAATAAGCGACTTCCCATGAGGATTGATAACTATACCGTCGATTTTTCCACCACTTCTCTGCACTATGCCGTTTATTTTTGAAAACGGCATTATAGCGGCTTTATCTTTTGGAAGCGGACTTTTTTCAAACGCCGCATAACTTGAAAAAACTGGAAGCATTCTTCCTTTTTCCTGCATATTTAAAACGCAAAGTTCCGTAGCTTTATTCTTAAATGGAACAAGGAATTCCGCATTACCTGCCTCAACAAAAAATTGTTTTACCACATCTTCGTTGTGTTCTTTTGCAAGAGTATCCACAATGTCATCAACATCAAGACCGTTGTTAAAGTTCAATATATTCCTTTCCATCCTCTTCACTTCCTTACAATGGATATTATAGCCTAAATTTATGAATAAATAAAGTAACTAAATGTCTTTCATTCCTGCTACTAATTCCTGCATATCTTTCGGCAAATCTGACTCGAAAGAGAGACCTACGCCAGTTACCGGGTGCAAAAAGGCGAGCTTGTTCCTGTGAAGGGCGTGACGGGAAATAAGTTCTTTTGAGCCGCCGTATAGCTCATCACCTGCAAGTGGATTACCCATATATGAAAAATGTACCCTTATTTGGTGAGTGCGCCCTGTTTTGGGTCGCACTCTTGCCGCAAAAAGGTTCTCTCCTATGGCAAATACCTCGTAATCCGTTACCGCGGTTCGCCCTTCCTTAGATACAAAGCGGCGGTGCGCGGCAGGGTTCGTATCATCTATTGGTGCATCTATTTTTCCAAAAATGGAATCTGGTTTCCCTTCAGCAATAGCAATATACTCTTTTTCCACCTCTGAAGCTGTGAGTACCGAGGCCGCATAGGCATTTTTTGCCATAAGCACAAGGCCTGAAGTGTCCATATCGAGTCTTCCTATTACCCTGCATTTTGAACACAGATAGTGGGCTGCACAGTAATTCGCCAGTGTATCTGTCTGATGTCCCTTTGATGGGTGCACGGGCACACCTGGCGGCTTATCAAAAACAATAATATCATCATCCTCGTAGACTTTTGGTATTACCAGTTCGAAGTTGGGGCTTTCATTTCCTGCAATCTCGGGGAGTTCAACAGTGAGAACTGAGCCTGCTTTTATTTTGTCTATTGTTCTTATTACTTTTCCGTCTAGCTTTAGGGACTCTCTTCTATGGCGGAGTTTCACTATAAGTGCATAGGAAAAGTGCTCATTACGGCGAAGAAAGTCGCAGGCGCGCTTTCCGTCGTGCTCATTCGTAATTTTATATTCAAGTATCCGCAAAGGCTCCCATCCTTTCCCTTAAAACTCAAATAGGCGGCCATAAAGCCGCCTAAAAACTTATTCTTTTTTTAGAAGATCCCTTATCTCCATAAGAAGTTTTATTTCCTCGCTAGGCTCTAGCTTTAGCGCCGGCTCTTTTGCCTCCTCCTCGGCTTTCTTCTTTTCTTCGGCTTTTTCCTTTGCTTTGTTAAATAACTTTACCACAAGGAAAATCACAAAAGCGACCAGAATGAAATCTATTATTGTAGAAATAAATGTCCCAATGCCAATAACCACGGCTGGTGTTTCAATTTCACCTGCAGCATTTAAAACTGCCTCAGAAAGGGTTATGTTGAGTTGGCTGAGATCTATTTCACCGATTATCCAGCCAATAAAAGGCATAAAAACATCATTTACAAGGGACGTAGTTATTTTACCAAAAGCAGTAGCAATTATAACGCCTATTGCCATATCAAGCACATTTCCCTTTGAAATAAATTCCTTAAATTCGGCAATAAAGCCTTTAGCTTTCTTTTCCATTTTTAACCCTCCATTTTTTATAACTTACGCCAAGTCGACGGCATAAACAGTATCAGCATTGGGAATATTTCGAGCCTTCCCACAAGCATCAAAAATGACATCATTATTTTTGTAAAGTCATTAAATATGTTATAATTGCCCGAATGTCCAACATTCCCAAGGGCCGGGCCTACATTGTTAAGGCACGAAAGCACTGCACTGAACGACGTTTCATAATCGAACCCTTGGAACATAACAATGAAAGTCGATACAAAAAGAATCACAAAAAAAGTTGTTATATATACACTTACAAAACTCTTTGTTTCTTTATCCACCTGTTTGCCTTCGAATTTTATCGAGTTTACCGACCGTGGTCGGGCTATTTGCCTTGCCGAACCAAGAATAGCCTTTACGCTTATAATCATTCGGCTTATTTTTATTCCACCGGCGGTAGAACCCGCGCATGCACCTGTAAAAAGAAGGAGCAACAGCACCGCACGGCTAAAGATGGGCCAATCCATAAAATCAACACCATAAAACCCTGTTGTTGTTATTATTGATGTAACCTGAAAAAAAGCCTTCCTGACAGATTCGCCAAAACTGCTGTAATAGTTAAGCACATTAATGGCGATAGCCCCCGTTGAAACCGCTATTATACCCAGGTATACTTTGAGTTCCTCGCTTTTGAACACTTGTGCAAAGCGCCTTAAAATAATAAGATAGTAAAGGTTGAAGTTAACCCCAAAAAGAAGCATAAATATCGACACTACCCATTCCACATATGCGCTGTTGTAAGAGGCAATACCAAGATCTCTGACGGAGAAGCCCCCCGTTCCCGCCGTTCCCATAGCCGTAGTTACGGCGTCGAATACCGGGAGTCCGCCAAATATCAAGAACAGGGCTTCGATAACTGTAAGCGCAGTATATATTCCATAGAGTATCAGCGAGTTTGATCGTGCCTTTGGCACCAGCTTACCCACCGATGGCCCAGGTACCTCGGCCCTCATTATATACATGGAGTGTCCTTCTGAAATCTGCGTCAGCATGAGCAGAAACATTATTACCCCCATGCCGCCTATCCAGTGTGTGAACTCTCTCCAGAAAAGTATTCCTTTCGGAAGCTCTTCCACCGTATTGAGTATGGTCGCGCCCGTGGTCGTAAAGCCCGAAACAGTTTCAAAAACACAGTCCACAAAACTAGGAATGGCACCACTAATATAAAAAGGAATGGCCCCGAAGAGTGAAAGCAGTATCCACCCTATAGAGACGACCACAAAGCTCTCCTTTGAAAATATCTTGTCGTTCTCCGGTTTCTTTATTCCCAACAGTAGAACTGCCGCAACGATAAGCGCCATTGTAATAAGGAATGATGGTATCACGTCAAATTCTCCATAGAATAGACAAATGAGAACCGGCAAAATCAAGAAAGCCGCCTCCGACCCAAGGATCATTCCAATAATATGACGGATCATTTTGTAATTCATAGCTTACCCCACTATGTCATCAAGCTCGTCAATAGCCATCCCCGCAGTGATAACTATAACGGAATCGCCATACTCAATTGAATCAATGCCTCCTGGAATAATCACTGTTCCATTGCGGAATATAGCTGCAACAAGCACGTTTTTTTTGATTGCAATGTCCTTAAGCGGAACACCGATATATGGTGCTTCCTCCCTGACCACGAACTCAACGGCCTCAACTCTACCCCCAACAAGAGTGCGAAGGGATTCTACTTTGTTCTGCGTAAAGGAGTTCTGTACCGCCCTCACATAGGAGCTTATCCTTTCTGCCGTTATTTGCTTTGGTGAAACGACGCTCTCTATCCCGCTATTTTCAATAACCTCTGGAAACGAAAGGTGGTTTATCTTGGCTATGACCTTTTCTGTATTTTTTGTCTTCGCGTACATGCAATAAATTATATTCATCTCATCAAGGCCTGTAAGGGCAACAAAACCGTCAAAATTCAATATCCCCTCCTCCAAGAGCACGTCCTTATCCGTGGCATTGGCACAGACTATTGAGGCCCTTGGAAGCATTTCTGAAAGCTCCTCGCAACGTTTCTGGTTCTGTTCGATTATTTTAACGCTAATTCCCATATCTGTGAGTTGCCTTGTCAGATAATATGCGGTGTTGCTCCCGCCGATTATCATAACATTTCTTACCGGTGCGCGGAAGCTCCCTATTGCTTTAAAGAAATCGTATATGTTTTTAGGCGAAGCAGTGATATTTATCTTGTCACCTGCCTTGAGTACGAAAGAGCCGTTCGGGATGGTTACCTCTTCGCCCCTTCTGACCGCACATACAAGTATTTTTATCTTATATTTTTTATATACATCTACAAGCGAAAGGTCGCAGAGCGGGCAACTTTCGCCAATACTATATTCCACCAGCTCCACATGCCCACGGCAGAAAATCTCAACGTCATTTGCCGATGGGAAACGGAGTATCCTTGATATCTCATGTGCGGCTAAGTTTTCTGGGTTTACTATCATAGAAAGCCCAAGCTCTTCTTTCATAAGCTCAAGCTGACGCTTATAGTCAGGGTTTCGTACCCTGGCAATGGTTTTAGGCGCACCTATTTTACGGGCAATAAAACACGCGAGGATATTCACCTCATCGGCAGAGGTTGCCGCTATAACTATATCGCTTTGCCCGGCCTCAGCCTCCATGAGCACTTCGGCCTTTGCGCCGTTTCCGCAAAGGGTCATAATATCGGACATGTTCTGCAGCTCGTTCAGACGTTCTTCATTTGTGTCTATTACAATGACATCATGTCCCTCTTTCACAAGCTGAAAAGCAAGGGTACTTCCGACTTTTCCTGCACCGACTATAATAATACGCATTTAAAATATTTCCTTTCAATATACGTCCTTTTATAATATCTAAGAAAAATCCACAGCTTATAGGAGTATAAACCTTTTTTATTTTTTGTCAAGACATTTTTTACACTTTGGCCAGTCCTGACGCGCCGCTATTGTCTATTTTTTTCTTTACTACCGCCGGAATACCCGCAACAAGACAATTAGCCGGGACATCCTTTGTTACCACAGCGCCGCTCGCTATGACCGAGCCATCCCCTATTGTTACTCCAGGGTTTATGAAAGCTCCACCGCCTATCCAAACATTGTTTCCTATCTTCACTGGGAAAGCCAGTTCTTCACCTTTTATATTGACCCTTTCAGATATTTTTAACGGGTGTGTTGCCGTACATATAGTAACATTCGGCCCTATCATAACATTGTCACCTATGGTCACAGCGCAGGAATCATATATGGTGCAATTAAAATTGCAGTAGAAATTGTCGCCTACTGAAATATTGGAACCCTGATTGCATTTAAAACCGTTCTCTACGAACACCTTTTTACCCACATGAGCAAAAAGGTTCCTAATGAATTCACACTTCCTGTCAAATTCCGCATATGGAATATTGTTATATTCTTCGCATTTGTCTCTTGCCTCGAACATTTCTCCAAGAAAAGCCGCAGGACAGTAAAGCTTGCCACTATCTCGTTTTTCAGCTTCTATATCACATTTTTGGATATCTGTCATTTATGCTTCCTCCAAAATATATTTACTTTAAAAATAATACACCTTTTTGATCCCAAATACAAGCTTTGCAGACCACAATATATCCACGTCTCAGTTGACAAAAAATAAGTTTTTCTGTATATTTTATATATGAGGTTTTGTCAATTTTGCTTTTATTAAGGGTAAGGAGAAACAAAGTGTCAGCTGAAACAAGGTTATACCCGGGTGACCGGGAGCCGAGGGCCATTAAAATAAAAAAGCCACGGCACACCGTCCGTAATGTTGTAATAATAATCATTGTGGCTCTTCTTATTATATGTGCGGGCGGGGCTTTCGCTTGGATGTATTTTCAAGATGGTGAGCCGTTTTCGAAAAATATACAGAATGATGTCCTTTCATCTGAAAATTTTACATCCGAGAGTTCTTCGTCAGAAGTTTCCGGTGAACTGAGCACAAGTTCAAGCGCACCGGCTGTTTCCAATCCGGATTCCAAGCCCGAACCCGAACCGGCAGTAGAAGAGGACCCCATCCCACGGGATGAATGGTATATGTTACTTGTAAACAGAGAAAATCCTCTTCCTGATGGATACACTTTTGAAACAGCTGTAATTGACAGCTATGGCCATAGCGTTGATGCAAGAATAGTAAACGACCTTGAAGACATGTTTGCGGCCGGCGAGGCCGAAGGGTTTTCTTTTTCAGTTTACACTGCATATCGCACCATTGAAAAACAGCAAGAGCTTTTTGATTCCAAAGTAAAAAGCCTTATAGCAGAAG
>CAZNVF010000029.1:0-5709 GCA_964576395.1 uncultured Oscillospiraceae bacterium | reverse complement strand
ATGAAGCCAGCGCAGCCAAGGTAGCCGAGGATTCTGTCGCAAAGCCCGGCACTAGCGAGCACAACACCGGTCTTGCCCTCGATATAGTCTCTGCCCACGGGAACACCGATGAAAACAGCGCCGAAGCTAAGTGGCTTTTTGAACACGCTTGGGAATATGGTTTTATTCTTCGTTACCCTAAGGGGAAGGAGGATATTACCGGCTTTGATTATGAGCCATGGCACTACCGTTATGTTGGCAGAGAGCAGGCAAAGCTTATTTATGAATCGGGGCTTTGCCTTGAGGAATATCTTGCTGAGTAATTTTAACATAAAAGAGCCTGCATTATAGCAAAATACAGGCTCTTTTCCTTTATTGTGGTTCTTTTATAAATTTACCGTTTACTAAAACACAAACTGGTGCGCTATATACCGAGAGCGGATCACCCTCAAAAACCGAAAAGTCCGCATCTCTACCCGGCGCTATGGAACCAATGCGCTTTTCAAGGCCAAGTATCTTCGCTGGAACCGAAGTAATAGCCCTTACGGCATCATCATGACTCATTCCTGCACGTACCGCAACAGCTGCCGAAAGAGGAAGATACTTTATTGGTACCTCTGGATGATCTGTACAAATGGCAACATCAACCCCAGCCTTTTTCAGTATAGCGGCATTTCCATCGCACATATTGGCAAGCTCAGGTTTTGTACGTGTGCCTATCATTGGACCTACTATTGCAGGAATGTGCTCGGCGGCAAGCTTTTCAGCATTCAAATGCCCCTCTGTGCAATGCACGAGCACTGATTTCAGGCCAAATTCTTTTGAAATTCTTACAGCGGTAAAAATATCGTCTATTCTATGAGCATGAAAATGGGCTTGCATTTTCCCATTTAAAACCCCTATAAGGGCTTCGCTTTTAATATCAAATTCAGGCTCGTCCTCATCTTCCAAGGCAGAGCTCTCCATATCTTTGAGATATCTTTCCGCTTTTAGAAGCTGCTCACGGATTATGGCGGCAGTAGCCATTCTTGTGGTGGGAAGCTGATCCCTAATATGATAGGTATTTTTTGGATTTTCGCCAAGGGCGAACTTCATTGCTATAGGTAAGCTGATTACCATTTCATCCACACAGTCACCATGTGTTTTCATGGCGACCATCTGCCCCGCAACTGGGTTTGCGCTGCCTGGACCTGTAACCACTGTTGTAACGCCTGCTTCCACTGCTTCGCGAAAACAGTTATCTTGAGGGTTTATGGCATCAATGGCGCGAAGCTGCGGTGTTGCCGGGTCGGTATCTTCATTCCCGTCTTCGCCTTCTGACCCCGCGCCATCGGCCCAAAGGCCAATGTGACAATGAGCATCAATAAATCCCGGATATATGACATAGCCTGAAAGGTCATAGCTTTCTTTATCCGTTGGACAAAATTCCATTGGTCCAACGTCAATTATTTTTTCGCCCTTTACCAGGACATAACCTTTTTTTATAAATTTGGAACAAGCCGTAAATATTCCTACGTTATAAAAAAGCAAAATAGATATTCCTTTCGAAAAAAGTTATAAACAAAAATGGCGGGGCAACCCCCACCATTTATCTTTTGATCGGGTTTTCAAGCCGTTTACTGCTTTGACCGGCGGTTCTGACTTCCGCGGCGATTATCGATTACTTTCTTTAGGTCGCTCATTTTTTCTTCACTGGACTGTTTAAAACGGCTCATCATATCCTCAAAAGAAAGGTTTTCTTGCTGCCTCGGGCGGAATTCAAAGCTGTCGGCCCCCTTTGGTGGCGGCGCACCCTTTTGGCGCTGCGGTCTCTCGCGGCGTTCAAATTGCTGTTCAGATGTGTCCACCTGTTTCATCGAAAGGCCGATCTTTCCCTCCGGAGAGATGGATATCACCTTTGCTTTAACTTCCTGACCAACAAGGACATATTCTTTTATGTCCTTAACATAGTTTTTTGCAACCTCAGAGATATGTACCATTCCGATAGTGCCCCCGCCAATATCGACAAAAACGCCAAAATTGGTAATTCCTGAGACCTTGCCTTCAACAACAGATCCGATTTCAACTGCCATTAAAGAAATTGTTCCCCCTCAAAATATCTAAAATTAATTTGTCCCCGAAACGTCAATATAGAAATGCTCGTCAGGATATGCATAGCCCAGCTTGCTGCGTGCCTGTTCTTCTATAAATTCGTCCGTTCCATAACTGTCCAACGTCTTCTGAAGCTCCTCGTTCCGAATAAGCATTTCAGAATACTGCTGACGAAGAGCATCAAGTTCTTCTTTCTTTTTAACTATGTTTGACTGAGTCGCCACCAGTGAATAAAGAAGATACACTCCGAAGGCAATAACTGCGATCCTGAGCAAAAGATTCTTCCTTTGTTTCTTTTCCTTTGCTTTCAAAACTTTCGGGCTCCCTTCTGGCATTTCCTCCGCAAAACGGAAAAGCCTTCTTCTTGTTTAAATATAAGTTATTATACACCCGAAGGCCTTTCTTTTTCAATAGTTTTTTGCTCAATGACAGCTTTTTGTTTAAAATATTTTCTATATTTTTTCTTTTTTTTCGACAAAACATCAACATTTTTTTATAGATTTTGAGCAAAGGCTCAAAAATCATTTTTTTTATTTTGCGCATAACCCTTCTCAGCAGTTTGGCAATTATCGCCGTCAATTTACCCACAGTAAAATACCAGGTAAAAAAACCTATAGCAGTTCCTAAATATATGTACATTCTTGGAATTCCAAAATCTTTTTCAAGTAAAAAGGAGAATACTAAAAATCCTGCCCAAAGGCAATATATTACATCCATGGCTATGGTCATTTTTTTGCCCAGCAACAATATGATTCTTACAATTTTGAAAACATCATAGCATCCCCCTAAAAGAAGGCCGAGCATCAATGATCCAAAAAAAATTTCCCACTGGTCCCCGAGAATATCGGTCGTATAGATCATTTAAACACCCTTGCTAAAATTCCGGCTTTTCTTGAAAGCTTTTCAAGATATGATATAGAATCCACTTCGCCCTCCACCAAAAGCTCGCCATTCTCTTCAGAAAATCCCGTAACTTTTAACTTTTTCCCACGGACCACTATCATTCTATCATAAAGCATGGCTGAGACCGAATTTTCATCAAAGTCTTCAACGTCCAAAACACCAGTTACTTTCAATTTCTGTCTTTTATCAAGGGTCAGGCTGTGAGGAAGTTCTCTTTTTTCTGCCTGCGACATAGGGTAAGTCCTCCTTTGCTATGATTGCTGGTAAAATTCTATGACGGAGAAAATAAAAAAATACCGAAGCTTTCGCTTCGGTATTTTAGCTTTTATCAGTCGCAGTTCTGTGCGGACTGACTTCTTTTGTTGGAAGTATTCTTGTTGCTTGCTGAATTATTCTGGTTGGAATTAACTCTCTTATCATTCTTGTTGTTCGAAGCCTGCTGATTGCTGTTGTTTTCTCTGCAATAATTCTCAGACATTTTTTTATTCTCCGTTCAAAACATTTTTTAGAAAGTGGTTTTTTCCCATCTTCCAGTCATATTTTGTCTCGAAATATGATTTTTATTCAAGCAAAAAGGAAGCTACAATAAAATTTGTTGCTTCCTTTACAGTTTAATCAAAAGTTTGCTTAAAGCCCTCGCCTATTATATGTTTTGATGGAACCGTTATTACAAATGCCTTTGGATCTACCTCAAACACAATTTTTTTAAATCTTCCAAATTGGCGGCTTGGCATTGCACACATAATAATTTTCTTAGGTTCATTATTATATCCGCCCTCTCCGTCTATATATGTTATTCCACGCTGCATTTCATCCATTACCCTTTTTGCCATTTCCTCATATTTATTCGAAACGGCGTAAGCAACGCTCCCCTCTGTTGAGCCCGCAAGCACTGTATCAACAGCGTAATTGGTTATATATATCGAAACAAGCGCATAAAGTGCTGCTTCAAGTGATCTATAATATATTCCAGCAATTCCGACGATTATTATATCTATTACAAGCAATATTCTTCCAAGCGGCACATGGGGTGTCTTTTTAAGTATCATACGCCCAAGAATATCTGTTCCCCCTGTAGTTGAACCGCTAAGGAAAATTAGCCCAAGGCCGATGCCTATGCTGGCACCGCCAAAAATTGCCGAAACCAGCGTATTATTAGTATACTCCGGAAGCACAAAATACGTAACATCAGTTACAACGGTCAATATAACAAGAGTACGAAATGTGTTGAGCATCGTCTTTTTGCCAAGTACAATAAAGCCAAGCACCAGCAGCGGAATGTTGAGCACGAAACTTAGCGTACCTATTTGAAGGCCTGTTATGGAGTGGAGCATTGTTGAAAGACCTGTAACTCCGCCAGGAGCAATATTATTTGGAGTTGTAAACACGTTTACCCCAACAGCGTAAAAAGCCGAGCCAATGAAATCAACACCGATATCTTTTGCAATATCAAGCTTTTTCTCTTTTGTCAAATTTCTTCCACTCCCTTGGGTAGATTCTTAAGCATTATATTAAAAAGTTCGCTTATACGTTCATTTTTTCCGCTGAGATATAACCAGCCGAAAAGCGCCTCAATTCCTGTGGCTTTCCTATATTCAACGGCGCAGGACCCTTTTGGAATATGGGTCGAACTGGCGTTTCGTCCTCGAAGAAGTATATCATGCTCATCGTCATAAAGGGTAGGCTCAAGAACATCGAAAAAATACGCCTGTGCCGAAGCGCAGACCATTCTTAC
This sequence comes from uncultured Oscillospiraceae bacterium, assembly GCA_964576395.1. GTDB lineage: Bacteria > Bacillota > Clostridia > Oscillospirales > Ruminococcaceae > UMGS1668. Next base: position 1,001 of record CAZNVF010000029.1, on the reverse strand, counting down.
TGCAAGGCGGTGTAGTCTTCCAACCGGCATAGATCCGTTTTTTAGAAGGTGCTCACGAACTGCTGTTTCATATACTGAATCCCCTATAAATGCAAGCGACAGCCCATTTAAAGAGGACGCCGGTACCTTTTCACAGGTTTCAATCAATATAAATACGCCGCCTTTCAGTCATATAGTATATATTTTATCATTTTGTGTTTATTTTATCAACAAATTAATATTGCAGACATTTCTCAATAATTTTTACTGTTCAATGTGAATTATACCTTAAAAAGGCGGCTTAAAGGCTGCTTTTTATTTTATTGAAACACTATTTCAAACTCCTCGCAGACAACTTCCATATCCTCTGAAAATTCAATTCCATATTCTAAGCAGCATTTTGAAAAGTACTCTTTATGGACTTTGCGCCAATATTCAAGGCTTTGGTCACCCTCGCCTTCTTTGAAAGCAAACTCGGCATCAATATTGCAAAATTTCTTTATTTCGACTTTTGTATCTTTTATTATAAAAAGCGGCTCCTCTTCGCTGTCAAGAATAATAGAGTACTCGCCCTCGTGTGGAAGTTCCTCCCCATCAATTTTATAAAGCGCAAGCAGGCTCGATGTTGCGGTTTTTATATTTGCACGCACAAGGGAAGCCAATCTGTCGCAGCCCTTGCCTCCGCCCATAAACTGCCAAACAGTATATTCAAGTTGCGAACGGTCAAGATCCATATTATGGTCACAAAAGGCGTCCCAAAATTCTTCTGGGGTCAAAAGTGGTCTTACAGGTTTTTTAGTGTCCATCTTTTCGCTCCCTTTATTTTCTTACGTCAGAAGTGTTTTGCTCTGCAAGGTATGTAGCTTCAAGGTCGGCAAGGTGAAGAAGCACCGCCAGCGGGTATTTTTCATATGCATGGCTTATTGTAAACCCGCCTGCCCTTGCCGCTTCATCGAATCCCCCCATATGCCAGCGAATAGCTATGGCTTCTTCCTCTTTTAAACGCATATATCGTTCAATTA
>CAZNVF010000028.1:0-13434 GCA_964576395.1 uncultured Oscillospiraceae bacterium | reverse complement strand
CTCAAAAGTGGAAAAAAGTCTGCTGGAGAGATTTCTGCTAACTTTGATATGACCGGGGCAACAGTCTCATATCATCTTTCTCAGCTAAAAAAAGCCGATCTTGTTTTTGAAAGCAAATATAAAAATTTTGTCTACTATGAACTTAACACTTCTGTTTTTGAAGAAATAATGCTGTGGCTTGCCCAGTTTAGGGAGGAGAAAAAGGATGAAAAATAAAAAACTTTTGATAATTACATCATTAATTGCCCTTTTACCAATAGTTTTTGGCCTTGTTTTTTGGAATCAACTCCCCGGGAGCATTGCTACACATTTTGGAGCAGATAATGAGCCAAATGGTTGGAGCAGTAAAATCTTTACTGTTTTTGGTATGCCAGTGATGATGTGCGCACTTCATGTTTTTTGCATAGTAATGACGATGAACGATCCGAAACGTCAGAATATAAATGCTAAACTAATATCGATAGTTTACTGGATAATTCCAGTTACTTCGCTGGTAACAATGGCAATGATCTATGCAAATGCTCTTGGAACAGAAATAAATATATTGTTTATTTTAAGCATTTTGATTGGGGCCATGCTTATAATTCTTGGGAATTATATGCCAAAGGCGCGCCAAAACTTCACTGTAGGAATAAAAACTCCTTGGGCGCTTAATAGCGAGGAAAATTGGAATCGTTCTAACCGCTTTGGGGGCTGGGTCTATATGGCGGCGGGACTTATCTTTATGGCAAATGCATTTTCACTTAGTTTATGGTTGCTTTTGGCAACTGTAATAATTGCAGGCTTTTTACCAATGATATATTCATTTTATTTATATAAAAAGGGAATATAAATAAAAAGGCGGCTTAAAGCCGCCTTTTTATTGTTTTAGTATGAATTTATACGAGCTTGTATCCGCGAAAAATTCAGCGTAGCTTAGTAATTACTCATACTATTCGGTCATTTCTTCACCCGCTTGGGGTTCAGGCGTGATGGAGGGTTCAGGGCCAAAAGGTGGAACAAACTCCGTCTGTGACTCCATATTGACTGGGAGCATTGAGCGCACACCGTCAATATGTATAAACCGCACCTTTGCTATAGCGTAGCTTGAAAGCGGACGGCAGTTGCAGTCATAGGAGTGTGCTGCAACATGAACGGTATCATAATTGGCCTCGTTGCCGTCTATGGAGACTATTACAGGGGTATGCTGCCAATCCTCCTCGTCAAGAATAAGCTGACAGATGTCGCCGGGCATAATTTCAGAGATATCCACCTCATGTCCATAGGGGCCTATACCTGTGTTATTAACAAGAAAATTGAAAAGAAATTTTACTCCGGTCCAAGCCGGCGCTCTATCGTTTATATTGACGTAATACCAACCAAAAGTAGGGGTGAAATTCATAACTGCACCACCAGCTAAAATGCATTGGCTTGCAAAAGAAGTGCAGTCGCCCCCTATGGCGCTGAAATCGTAGAATTTTGGGTTTCGGAAATATGCCCAGCGGTTGGCATAGTCAACAGCGAGCTCACGGTCATATGTAATATCATATAAAAGCATGGCGGTTCCTCCAAAAAATTTTTCACTATTATAATATGATTTTTTAAAAAAAAGGCTTTTAGGAAATTCACAAAAACTATAAAATTCCGTTATTGAAATTGTTGTCAGAAAGGCAGAAAAGCTGTATAATTATTTTATAAAAAACTGTTTTTCATGGGAGGAAAAGAAAATGGAAGAAGCAAGAAAAATAAAACTTGAAATTGCTGGGGCAAGTTATACTGTGAATACCACCGAACAGGAAGGCTATGTTCGTGATCTTGCCGCTGAGATAACTGATGATATAAACAGCCTTAATGCAAGGAACCCTGCCCTTTCAATGAATGATGCGCTTGTTCTTTGTGCCATTTCATATTTGAGCGAATATAAAAAAGAGAGCGCAAACAGCGACCATATTCGTTCCCAGTTAAAAGAATACCTTGGGGATACTGCAAGAGCAAGGATGGAGGTAGATGAAGCAAACCGCAGGGCAGACAGGCTTGAAAAAGAATTGGCGGAGCTTAAAAAACGCTATGAAGTATAATATTTTTGTAAAAAAAATTAGAGAAAACGCTGTTATACCCAAAATAGCTACAATGGGATCTGCGGCGGCGGATCTTTGTGCCTGCATAGATGGTCCGGTTACGTTGGAACCAGGAAAATGTGCCACTGTTCCAACGGGACTTGCGTTTTCGCTTCCAGAAGGGTATGGCGCTTTCATTTTTGCAAGAAGTGGCCTTGGGATAAAGCATGGGATAGTGCCTTCTAACTGCGTCGGTGTAATTGATTCCGACTACCGGGGCGAAGTCTGTGTTGGGCTCTATAACCATTCGGAGGAGAGCTATACAATAAGCCCCGGTGACAGAATAGCACAAATGGCTATTATACCAGTGCTCATGGCAGAATATGTCGGGGTGGAAGAGCTTTCTGAAACGGATCGCGGTAAGGGCGGATTTGGATCAACAGGAAAATAAGGTGAATTTATGCGCGGCAAAAAAGCCGCGCTTTTTCATAAGAGATGCTCTTGACGAGTTTTTATGGTCATTGAAGGAATTATTTTAGTAAAGCCATCGTTGAAATATGACGATGATGTTATACTTCAAAAAAATAAGGAAAGGTACCCTCAAGTATGTTTTGGCGGTCAGAAGGACGAACGGCAGAATAGCCAGTATCACTGATAGCATATAGGTTACCCAATTCTTTCATATTGAGCAGGACGTATGGGTATTTCCCTCAGCCAAAACGAAGGCCGGAAAAGATATGCTGGAGAGACGCTTCATCTAAATCTAAAAGACAAACGAAAACCTAGTCTTAAAAAGTAATTGCAACTTGTAAACATAAACACATCCAGCAAAAAACTTATCACTGAAAATAGTACGTTTTGAGAAAGAAATTTTAGTAGATGACGAAAAAATCAAAAGATACGGGATATATTTATAAGAAAAAGCGATTGGTTAATTTCTAAAAACCTCTCTTGCAAAAACGGCTCCTATATGATATATTAAACTGTAACATTATTTTTAATATGAGGTGATCAAAATGAAAAGAGTGGAGCTGAGGCTTATTTTTGCCTCTCCGGAAGATTTTACTAATCAGCCGATAAAAATCTGCGGCTGGCTCAGAACTTCCCGCAACTCCAAATCTGTTGGCTTTATTGAACTTAACGATGGCACCTGCTTTTCAAACATTCAGGTAGTTTATGAAGAAAATAACGTCAATAATTTCAAGGAGATCACTAAGCTTAACGTGGGCGCTGCCATTTCTGTTACTGGAAGGATTGTTCTTACCCCGCAAGCAAAGCAGCCTTTTGAGATACATGCGGACGAGATAGAGGTCGAAGGAGAATCCACCCCAGATTATCCTCTTCAAAAAAAGCGCCACAGCCTTGAGTATCTTAGAACTATTGCGCACCTTCGCCCAAGGACTAATACTTTTTCGGCTGTTTTCCGTGTAAGAAGTGCGGCAGCCTTTGCTATCCACCAGTTTTTTCAAAGCAGAGGATTTGTCTATGTTCACACCCCACTTATAACCGGCTCTGACTGCGAAGGTGCGGGTGAAATGTTCTGTGTGACCACTCTTGATATGGAAAACCCGCCGCGCACTGAGGACGGAAAGATTGATTTCAGCCAAGACTTTTTTGGCAAAGCTACCAGCCTTACCGTTTCCGGCCAGCTTGAAGGCGAAGCTATGGCTATGGCTTTCGGCAACATTTATACTTTTGGTCCTACATTTAGAGCTGAAAAATCTTATACTCAGCGCCATGCTGCCGAGTTTTGGATGATTGAACCGGAGATTGCCTTTGCAGATCTTGAGGATGAGATGCAGCTTTCTGAAGATATGATAAAGCATATTTTCCGCTATGTTCTTGACACATGCCCGCACGAGATGCAATTTTTTAACGATTTTTACGATAAAGGACTTATTGAGCGACTTGAAAATATAATCAAAGCGGACTTTGTACGCGTAGATTATACCGATGCTATAGAAATGCTCAGTAAAGTAAAAGACCGTTTTGAGTATTCAGTATATTGGGGCTGCGACCTTCAAACTGAGCACGAGCGCTATCTAACCGAAGAGGTGTATAGGGCACCTATCTTTGTGACCAACTACCCAAAAGATATAAAAGCTTTCTATATGCGTCAGAACGATGATGGAAAGACTGTTGCTGCGGCAGATCTTCTCGTTCCTGGTGTTGGCGAGATAGTTGGAGGAAGTCAGCGTGAGGAGCGCCTTGACGTGCTTCTTGACCGCATACACGAGCTTGGCCTCAATGAGGAAGATTACAGCTGGTACCTTGATCTTCGCCGTTATGGCGGATGCAAACACGCGGGTTATGGTCTGGGCTTTGAGCGAATTATTATGTATCTCACCGGAATACAGAATATTCGTGATGTGCTTCCTTTCCCAAGAACTACCGGCTCCGCCGAATTTTAAGAACATCTGCTGCCGGAACATTTTCCGGCAGCTTTGCTATAAATGGCCGAATTTACTAGGTTTGCAACAGTCCTCATGCATATAACTTAGGCAACAAGGAATGGTGCTATTTTGGTGGACGAATATTGTATCAAAAATAATCATGATAAAAACTTTTTTTGGGGATTGTGTGTCTAAGGCTGTAATACGCTGGTGAGAAGGTATCAAGAAGAAGGCCGAGTGTTCTGCGCCACTTTGCTTTAAATGCGTGAAGTAAGGAAGTGGTTGGCGAGACGTATGGGAAAAGTGCGGAGATCCCAGTAGAGACAATTCATGCAGCGGTACTATCTGGGATACGGCAGTGACTGTCAAGCTTTTTTAAATACCGAAGTATTAGAGCACGAAATAGTTAACTTTACCCGGGAAAAATATTTTGGCAGTGAGGTGGAACAAAGTGAAAACATATTATCAGATGAGCGCTGAAGAATTACTTTCAGAAAAAGAGAAACTTAAAAAAAGATATAACGAAAAAAAAGCCCTTGGCTTGAAGCTTGACATTTCAAGGGGAAAACCAGCCCCTGAGCAACTTGCCCTTTCGCTTCCCATGCTAGATGTTCTAAACAGCAAAACGGAAGATTTTAAGTGTGAAAGCGGGTTTGACATCCGTAACTATGGCTTGGTTGAGGGAATTCCCGAGTGCCGCCGCCTTTTTGCTGATATTCTTAATGCTGAGCCGGAACAGGTTATAGTTACTGGGAACAGTTCTTTGAATCTTTTTTATGATCTTATTGCACACGCTGTTTGCCAAGGAGTGCCTGATTCAGAATGCCCATGGAGCAAAGTAAAAGACAGAAAGCTTCTTTGCCCGGCCCCTGGCTATGATCGTCATTTTGCAGTGGGAGAGTTTTTTGGTTTTGAGCTGATTACAATAAAAATGAACGCTGACGGGCCGGACATGGACGAAGTGGAGCGCTTTGTAAAAGACCCGTCTGTAAAAGGCATTATCTGCGTTCCAAAATATTCAAACCCACAGGGAATATCCTATTCAGAGAAAGTGGTGGAGCGTTTTGCATCGCTTTCACCAGCGGCACCGGATTTTAGAATATTCTGGGATAATGCATATGTTGTTCACGACCTTTACCCGGACGGTGAAAAAGATTTTGTTCCATCGCTTTTAAGGTTAGCTGAAAAAAATGGCAAGGGCAACATGGTATATATGCTTGGCAGCACAAGTAAGGTAACTTTCCCGACAGCGGGGCTTGCAGCAGTGGCAACTTCTCTTGAAAATATTGCAGACCTTAAACGAATGCTTTCTTTTCAAAATATTGGTCCAGATAAAATAAACCAAATGCGCCATGTACTTTTCTTTAAAGACTTTGATGGGGTGCTCAAGCACATGAAAAAACAGGCAGATATAATCAGGCCAAAATTCGAAACAGTGTTCAGTGTGCTCAAGGCCGAGCTTGGAGGTACTGGTACCGCAAAGTGGAACAATCCAAAGGGCGGGTATTTTGTGTCGGTTGAGCTACTTCCTAAAACTGCAAAACGTACTGTGGCCCTTTGCAAGGAGGCAGGCCTTACCCTTACAGGGGCCGGTTCGGTTTATCCATACGGCAAAGATCCGATGGACAGCGTCTTGAGAATAGCTCCGACCTTTGCACCGGAAAAAGAGCTTTCTACAGCTATGGAGATATTTTCAATTTCGGCAAAGCTTGCTGCGGTGGAAAAACTGCTTAATGAAACCTGAAAAGTGAGGTAGTAAAATGTACGTTCTGGCTTCTGGATCACCAAGAAGAAAGGAACTTCTGAGCATAATCTTGCCGGAATATGACTGCGTTGTTTCCGGGTGTGAAGAAAGTGTGCCAGCGGGAACACCTGTGGAAAAAGTTCCGGTATTGTTAGCGGAGCAGAAAGCGCTTTCTGTAGCGGCATTCCGCCCAGAGGATGTTGTTATAGGTTCAGATACAGTTGTTGCGCTTGACGGAAAAATTTTTGGAAAACCAAAAAGTAAGGAAGAGGCTTGTAAAATGTTAAGGGCTCTTTCCGGAAGGAAACATTTTGTCTATACCGGTGTGGCCGTGGCAGAGAATGGTTCAGTCCGTTCATTTGTTAAAAAGACAGAGGTAGAGTTTTACGAGCTTTCTGAAGAGACGATAGAAAACTACGTTGCCACAGGGGAACCTATGGACAAGGCGGGAGCATATGGAATACAGGGAAAAGGCTCTGTTTTGGTAAAAGGAATAGTTGGTGATTATTTTAACGTCATGGGTTTTCCATTGGCGGAGGTGTCAAGATTTTTAGGCCTTATAAAGTAACAAAGAAAAATCCAGTGCAATGCACTGGATTTTTCTTTGTTACAAAATATATGGAAGTTTGAATGAAAAATCGAAATATGAAGGCACTTAGTGAAACAAAGTGCCCTCATTTAAGGGAATAAAGAGAAAGAAAACATGAAAAATTCGTAATTTGTATTATTATATAATATATAATACACTATAGAAATACATTTGTCAATAATATAAATACACTTTTTGAAATTTTTTAGCATTAATATTGAAAAATTAACAGAATAATAAATAATTGCGTTTGTTTTCAAAGTAATAAATCGGTTTTTCTATGAAAAGTAGGAAAACCAGCCAATGTCGGTGCGGAGCTTTAAACCAAGAAAAGAAGTTTTTTATTTTTCTTGCAGAGGGCATTATAATATGATAAAATTATATATTAGCTTATTGTATTATTGTAATTGGAGGTATTTAATGTCTTTTTCGTATGAAACGTTAAATGACCGTCAGCTTGACGCGGTCTTACATAAAGATGGTCCTCTGCTTGTTCTTGCGGGTGCAGGGTCTGGAAAAACGACCGTTCTTATTGCAAGAGTGGCGAAGCTTATTGAAAGTGGGGTCCGACCTTGGAATATACTTACAATTACTTTTACCAACAAAGCCGCGGATGAACTTAAAAACCGCCTTGTTTCAAAGTTGGGAACAGAAGCAAATGATGTTTTTGCGTCAACATTTCATAGTATGTGCGCTAGAATCCTTCGCAGGGACATAGAAAAGATAAATATTTCCAAAAGTTTTACCATATATGATGCTGATGACAGTTTAAGAGTTGTGAAAAAATGTCTGAAAACTCTTGGAATGAATGAAAAACAGTATCAGCCGAAGCCACTTGCGGGGGCTATCAGCCACGCAAAAGAGCGGCTTGAAACCCCACAGGATGTTATGGATAATGCTGACAGAACCAACGATTATCGTCTTAAAGTTACAGCCAAAGTATATGCGGAATATCAAAGGGAGCTTCGAGAGGCGGCGGCGCTTGATTTTGACGACCTTCTATGTGAAACAGTCAAGCTTTTCAAAAGTTCGCCGGAGACTCTTGAATATTACCAGAACCGTTGGAAATATATTATGGTCGATGAATATCAGGATACGAACCATGTTCAGTATATGCTTGTGGCTTTACTTGCCGCAAAGAATAAAAACCTTTGCGTTGTGGGTGATGATGACCAGTCAATATACAAATTTCGCGGTGCCACTATCGAAAACATTCTTTCTTTTGAGCGTCAGTTCCCGGGAGCCAAAGTTGTTCGGCTTGAGCAGAATTACCGTTCGACGCAGAATATTCTTTCCGCTGCAAACAATGTAATTGAGCACAACTCGGGACGGAAAGGCAAGACTCTTTGGACCGCCAACGGTGACGGTAGCAAAATAATTGCTCGGCGCTGTGAAAATGAGGAGGCAGAGGCCTCTTTCATTGCGAACACGGTTCTTGACGGAATAAGTGCCGGCCAAAGGTACAGCGATTTTGCAGTTCTTTATCGTATGCACGCCCAGTCAAACAGCATTGAGCATGCACTGCTAAGAGCCGGTGTACCATATAAAATAATCGGTGGCCTTCGCTTTTACGAACGCAAGGAAATAAAAGATCTTCTTGCATATATGTCAGTTATATGCAACCCGGCTGACAATCTTCGCCTTGAGAGGATAATCAACGAGCCTAAGCGTGGAATAGGTGATACTACACTTGCCGCTGCTCAGCATATTTCCGACGTTTGTGGAATACCACTTTTTGAGGTTTTGGAACACGCAGATGAATATGCAGACCTTTCAAAACGGGCGGCCGCTTTAATTAAATTTACCGATATGATAAAGGAACTTTCTGAAGCAGCGGAAGATTTTGAGGCTGAGAGCTTTTTTGACCTGCTTTGCGAAAAAACCGGTTATACTGCTATGCTGACTGCCCAAGGAATAGAAGGCGAAGCAAGGCTTGAAAATATAGGGGAGCTTAAAACCAACCTTATCAAATATCAGGATGCGGCGGAGTACCCGGAACTCGGGGGTTTCCTTGAAGAGGTAGCGTTATATACCGATCTTGACCGTATTGAAGAAAGCGATTCCCTTTTAATGATGACACTACATTCCGCTAAAGGTCTTGAGTTTCCAAACGTATTTTTGGTAGGCCTTGAGGAAGGTATTTTCCCAGGGATGCAGGCCATATATGATATAGACGAGATGGAGGAGGAACGGCGCCTTGCCTATGTTGGAATAACAAGGGCAAAGAAAAATCTTTACTTAACAGCCGCTGCCAGTAGAATGATATTTGGCCAGACTAGCCATAACCGGCTTTCTAGGTTTGTTGATGAAATTCCATCCGAGTATAAATATTTTAGCGATGAGACAGAACGCCGCCACAAAAATGTGAGTTTCCATTTTGAAGAATCACCGGGCGGTGAAATAAAAATTGAACAAAGCTTTGTGGTACAACCAAAAACGGAAAGGACTATTTTTCGTGCCGGAGATGTCGTTTCACATAGAGTATTTGGAAATGGAATAGTCCTTTCGGCAACGTCAATGTCAGGGGACACTCTTTTGGAAATTGCATTTGAAAAGGCTGGAACGAAAAAACTTATGGCAAATTTTGCAAAACTGAAAAAGATATGAAAATATTAATAAGGGGGGAATCGCCGTTTGAGACCCGTTTTTTTGGAGGCAATGTCGACTGAGGACGCTATTGAAGTTATAGCTGAAAAAACCGAGGGAATGGGACTTTCAGATATAATGAGGGAGTACGGTTTCGATATTATTGTTGCAATATTGGTACTTGTGGTTGGCTGGTTTGTCGTAAAATGGCTCTGTGATATCATTCAAAAGGCTTTCGTGAAAAGGGAAGTAATGGGTACCTCTACAAAGATGCTAGGTACTATAATCAAGTTCGTTCTTTATTTCAATGTGGTGCTTGTAGCCGCCTCGGTGCTTAATATTCCAACTACATCAGTGTTAGCACTTTTCAGCGCATTTGCATTGTCATTTTCTTTAGCAATAAAAGACAGCCTTTCGCTTTTTGCAAGCGGGGTTATAATCTTGCTTGCAAAGCCGTTTGTGGCAGGCGATTTTGTGGAAATACCGTCGGAGGATGTTACTGGCTTTGTTTCAACAGTTGGTCTTATCCATACAAGATTTATAACTGGCGATAACAGAGAGATAGTTATTCCAAATAGCATTGTTACAGGAAATACCCTTATTAATTACAGTAAGATGGGCTTTAGAAGGCTGGATTTGACATTTTCCATCTCATATAATTCAGATATTGCCCTTGCTAAAGACACAATACTTGAAGTGCTTGAATTGGAACCTTTGGCCGAAAGGGAACCGAAGCCTACGGTCATGGTGACAGCTCTTGGGGCAAGCTCTGTAGATATTATCTGCAAAGTATATGTAAAATGGGACAGTTATGAAAGTCTCAGAGGGCTTCTTAATGAAAAGGTTAAGCTTGCATTTGACAGTAAGGGAATATCGTTCCCGTACAGCCAGCTTGATGTTCATGTAAAATAATATTTTTCTTGTTTAGTAGCAAAAAATAAATTTAAACAGCACAGCCTTTGCTATTCATAGCAGGCCGAGCAAAATAAAAACAAGCCTTACATAAGGCTGTTTCTTGTAAAGGAGATAAAAATGCCAGAGATGTTTTCAAGAAAAAGTATAGGTAATGAGGCCTATATAAGCTCCATTAAGGAGGGAAAATTTAAATCGGACAGAATAACCGTGAGCCTTGTAACGCAGTTAAAAAAAGAGAGAGCTACCGTTAATGCCTTGGTTCCTTTTGTGCTTCGTAAAGGTTGCAAATCTTGTCCGGACTTCACCGAGCTAAACAAAAGGCTTGCTGAAATGTACGGCGCTATAATTGATGCTGACGTTTCAAAACATGGTGACCTTCAAATAATTGAGCTTTCACTTCAGTTCATTGATGATCATTATTCTATAGACGGTGACAACATGACCGAAAAGGCTGCAAAGCTCCTTTCTGACCTTGTCTTTGATCCGAATCTAGATAAAAATGGCCTTTTCCCTGAAAAGGATGTAGAGCTTGAACGCAATTATCTTATCGATATGATAAACAGCGATCTTAACGACAAACGCGTTTATGCGGTAAAAAAGACTTTAAGCCTTATTTTTGAAGGCGAACCTTTTGGTATATGCCGCTATGGTTACGTTTCAGATGCCAAGAAAATAACCGGTGAACAACTTGCATGTGCGTGGAAAGATCTTATAAAAACTTCACGCATTGAAATAATGTTTGTAGGTCCCGGCGAGCCTGAGACTGCTGAGAAAATATTTGCTGCCCGCATTGCAGAAATAGAACGTGAACCAAAAAGCTTTGAGCGCACGCCTATTATGCCATATTCAGAATATAAGGAAGCTGAGGAAGCTATGGATATTGTGCAGGGCAAGCTCGTAATGGCATTCAGAATGGGAGCGCCAAAAACGGAGCGCGAAAAGAACGCGGCAAGGGTATTTTCTGCTCTTTATGGTGGAACACCTTTCTCAAAACTTTTTATGAACGTTCGTGAAAAACTTAGCCTTTGCTACTATGCTTCTGCTCATTTCGAGCGGAGCACCGGCGTAATGACGGTGGACAGCGGAATAGAGTTCAAAAGCAGAAATGCCGCCCAAGCAGAAATATTGAACCAGCTTGAAGATGTAAAAGCAGGTAATTTTACTGATATTGAACTTGCTCAAACTAAGCTCATAATCAAAAACAGTTTAGGATCAGTAGGGGATTCTCTTGGAGCAATGGAGAGCTGGTATATGACGGGTATTCTTGAAGGGCTTATTGTCACTCCTGAAGAGGATGCTGCCGCTATTGATGAAATAACTAGGGAAGAGGTCATTGATATGGCCAATAGAGCCAAGCTTACAACTGTATTTTTCCTCAAAGGGGGCGAAAAAGAATGAATACAACAGTAGAAAAGATAGAAAATAAACGACTTGAAAGTTTTTATTACAAAGTAAAGCATTCCTCGGGCCTTACAATGCTTCTTGCGCCGATGGATGGTTTCACCACAAGTTTTGCAATGTTTGGAACAGCCTATGGTTCGGTAGACACTTTTATAAAGACCGATGAAAACGAGGAATTTAAAAAACTGCCGGAAGGAATTGCCCATTACCTTGAGCATAAGCTGTTTGAAAGCGAAGAGTGCTCTGCTTTTGACCGTTATGCAGAAACTGGGGCTGATGCCAACGCATTTACAGCTTTTGACAGGACCTCATATCTTTTCTCGTGTTCGCAGAATTTTGAAAAGAGTCTCGAAATCCTTCTTGATTTTGTAACTCACCCCTATTTTACGGCCGAAACTGTCGCTAAGGAGCAGGGAATAATCGGTCAAGAGATAAGAATGTATGACGATTCTGCTGACTGGAGGGTGCTGTTCAATCTTATTGGCGCACTTTACCACAAAAACCCCGTCAAAATAGATATTGCGGGCACACAGGAATCCATTTCACATATTACAGCAGAACTTCTCTATGACTGCTACAATACTTTTTATAATCTTCACAATATGGTGCTCACAGTTGCGGGAAGCTTTGATATAGATGAAGTGCTCAAAACAGCTGATTCGGTGCTCAAGCCTGCTAAACCCTTCTTCCTTGAAAGGGGCGATTGTGGTGAGCCGGAGGAAGTAGTATCAAACTTCACAGAACAACACCTTCCGGTTTCTGTCCCAATGTTCAATATTGGTTTTAAGGGCAAAACTGGAACTGAGGCGGAAAATTATCGTGGAAGTGTTCTTGATGAGATGTTCCTTGAGGCACTTTTTGATGATTTTACGGGCATTTACAGGGAACTTTATGACGAAGGGCTTATCAATGCTACTTTTGGAAGTGAGGTATTCTGCGGTCGGGATTATATATGCCTTATGGTTTCTGGTGAATCGAAAGAACCAGAAAAAGTCTATGGGAAAGTCAGGGCTGCGTTCAAAGAGGCACTTGAGCACGGAATTCCAGAAGATATTTTTGACTGTGCTCAAAAATCTGTATATGGACGTTACCTCCGGGCAACCGAAAGGGTAGAGGGAACGGCAATGAATCTTTTCAATGGGCATTTTACTGGGGTGGATATGTATGAAACTATTGAGACAGCGGCCTCTGCAACACAGGAAGCCGTGCTTGAAAGAATAAGAAATACCTATTCGGCAGAAAATTCAGCTATTTCCGTTATAAGACCGTAAAAGGAGAGGGTAGATTATGATCCATACCGTTAGCTTTCCTGGCCTTGGCCTTGAATTTAAAATTAACCGTGTGGCTTTTAGCATTGGAAGCATTGATATCTATTGGTATGCAGTAATAATTGCTATCGGTTTTTGCCTTGCGCTGTTTTTCTTTTTCAAAAATGTCAAAAAATTTGGGTTGGATGGAGATCGTGCTATTGACATTATATTTTTTGCAATGATATTTGGAATAATTGGAGCAAGGCTCTATTTTGTAGCTTTCCAGTGGGAGAGTTACGCTCAAAATCCTTTAGAGATACTGAATATCCGAGAGGGCGGCCTTGGGTTTTACGGTGGTATTATTGGGGGAATCATTGGCATATGCCTTGGCTGCAAGTTGAGAAAAGTTCCGCTATGGCCATTTTTGGATCTTGCCGCTGGAGCGGTTCTTATCGGCCAAGGGGTTGGCCGCTGGGGAAACTTTGTGAATGGCGAATGTGTCGGCTGCAACACAAACCTT
>CAZNVF010000027.1:0-13640 GCA_964576395.1 uncultured Oscillospiraceae bacterium | reverse complement strand
GATCGAGTCCTACCGCCGTTATGATCTGGAGCAGTGGATTTGGAACAGTATTTGTGGCGTCAAACCTTCCGCCAAGGCCAGCTTCAAGCACCACTATGTCGCAGTTTTCCTCAGCAAACCATAGGAATGCTGCTGCCGTAGTTATCTCAAAACCATTAAAAGGTACTCCTTTTTCAGTTAGCTCGTCTGCTTTTTCTTTTACTGCCTCAACTATTTTTCCAAGGCGCTTCTTGCCTATCATTTTACCGTTTATAGTCATTCGTTCTCTAAATTCGAGCACATAAGGTGAAACATAGCGTCCCGTCTTATATCCCGCTGTGCTCAAAACAGAAGCAAGCATAGCCACAACTGAACCTTTACCGTTGGTTCCCGCAACATTAATGGTCCTAAGCTTTTTTTGCGGATTGTCAAGTGCCGCGAGAAGTTCAAACATACTTTCTAGCCCAGGCTCTTTTTTTAGACGCGGAAAATTAGTTATATATTCAAGGCTCTTTTCATATTCCAATGGGTCCATCCTCCTCCGTGATAAATTTTTGGGCCACCAAAAGGTGGCCCCTTATAATTCATTTCATAGCGGCTATGGACTCTCCAAGCTTTGCAATACGCTCTTTTAGCTTTGCAAGGCGGTCACGCTCTGCAGCGACAACATTCTCCGGCGCTTTGTTCACAAAGCCCGGGTTGTTAAGCCTTGCTTCAAGGCCGGCAACCTGCGTTTCACACTGCTCTTTTTCTTTTTTAAGCCTCGCTACCTCTTTTTCTATGTCAATGAGTTCGGCCATTGGAATATAAATCTTCGCGGCATCGGTTATTACCTGAACTGCCCCAGCTTTATCGAATTCGGCGTTCACCTCAACATCCGAAGCAGAAGCAAGTCTTACAAAGAACGGTGTTCCCTGTTCAAAAACAGCTACATCCCCGGTTTCGATATAAAGCTTAGCTTTTTTAGAAGGTGGAACATTCATTTCCGCACGGCGGTTGCGGATGGCTTTAATTGCATCCATAACCTTTGTAAAATCTGCCGTTTCTTTTGTAAAACAATATTCCTCGCTGTACTCCGGCCATTTGCTCACCATTATGGATTCACCCTCATGTGGGAGCGACTGCCAAATTTCCTCAGTGATATAGGGCATGAATGGGTGTAACAGTTTGAGCACACCCGTGAGCACATATACGAGCATTCGGCGTACAGAGTCAGCATTTTCGCCATGAAGCCTTGCTTTGGCAAGCTCAATATACCAGCTGCAATATACATCCCAAATAAAATCAACTATTTTTTGTTCAGCAACGCCAATATCGTAGTTCTCAATATTTTCAGTGGCGGCCTTTATAAGTTCATTATATTGAGAAAGCAGCCATTTATCCTCCATTGCCAATTCTTTCGGAAGTTCTGTTTCGTTAAATTCCTCCGGAAGGTTCATAAGAACGAAACGTGCGGCATTCCAAAGTTTGTTTGCAAAATTGCGGCATGCCGTAACCTTCTCATCAGTGAAACGGGTATCGTTTCCTGCGGAAATTCCGGTAACAAGCGCAAGACGTAGCGCATCAGCGCCAAAATTATCTATTATTTCAAGGGGGTCTATTCCGTTGCCGAGGGATTTACTCATTTTTCTGCCTTGAGCGTCACGTACGAGGCCATGAATTACAACATCGCTGAAAGGCTTCTTGCCAGTGTAGGCAAGACCCGAAAATATCATTCTTGATACCCAGAAAGTGATTATATCGTAACCGGTTACAAGCACGTTGGTTGGGTAAAAATATTTATATTCCGGCGTCTCCTCCGGCCAGCCAAGAGTGCTGAAAGGCCAAAGGGCGGAGCTGAACCATGTGTCAAGGGTGTCAGGATCCTGATGAATATTCTTGCTGTGGCAGTGTTCACAGCAGTCTGGCTCGCTTTCAATGCAGAGGGTTTCTTTACCGCAATCATCACAGTACCAAACAGGTATTCTGTGGCCCCACCAAAGTTGGCGGCTTATGCACCAGTCACGAATATTCTCCATCCAGTGGAAATAGTTTTTGTCAAAACGTTCGGGCACAAAACGGATATCGCCGTTTTTTACAGCCTCAATAGCCGGTTTTGCAAGTTCTTTCATTGCTACGAACCACTGAAGCGAAACCCTTGGCTCTACGGTGGTGTGGCAACGGTAGCATGTCCCCACATGGTGTTCATGCTCCTCCACACTTACAAGGAAACCGCCTTCTTCAAGGTCCTTGCAAATAAGCTTTCTTGCCTCGTAGCGATCCATTCCGGCATATTTGGGGTAATCATCAACTATTTTAGCGTCGTCGGTGAGTACATTGATAATTGGAAGGCCATGGCGAAGTCCCACTTCAAAGTCGTTGGGGTCGTGGGCAGGGGTTATTTTTACGACGCCGGTTCCAAATTCCATGTCGACATATTCGTCGGCAACCACAGGTATCTCTCGACCGACAAGTGGAAGGGTAAGAGTTTTTCCTATATACTTGGTGTATCTTTCATCTTTCGGATTTACCGCGACGGCTGTATCACCAAGAAGCGTTTCAGGACGGGTAGTGGCCAGTTCAAGCCAGCCGGAGCCGTCGGTGAAAGGATAACGAAGGTGCCAGAAATGGCCGGCCTGATCCTCATACTCCACCTCGGCGTCTGAAATTGAGGTCTTGCATTCCGGGCACCAGTTGATAATACGTTCGCCACGGTAGATAAGACCTTTTTTATAAAGCTCACCGAATACCTTTCGAACTGCGGCAGAACAGCCCTCGTCAAGGGTAAAGCGCTCGCGTTCCCAGTCGCAGGAACAGCCCAGTTTTTTAAGTTGTTTTATTATTGTTCCACCGTATTTTTCTTTCCAATCCCAAGCTCTTTCAAGGAAGCCGTCGCGGCCCACGTCCTCTTTTGTAAGCCCTTCAATTCGCATATTTTCCACTATTTTGACTTCGGTTGCTATGGATGCATGGTCGGTTCCAGGCATCCATAGCGCTTCGTAACCTTGCATACGTTTCATGCGTATGAGAACATCCTGTATTGTCTCGTCAAGGGCATGCCCCATGTGAAGCTTACCTGTAATATTAGGCGGGGGTATCACAATAGTAAAAGGCTTTTTATCCGGGTCTACCTTTGCATGAAAATACCCGCCATCCAGCCAAAATTGATAAATACGGCTTTCAACCTGCGCTGGGTCATAGGTTTTATCAAGTTCTCTGCGCATTTGATCATTCCCTTCTTTTTCGGTCATCACACTATTTTCCTTTGGAATGACAAAAAGCCCGTCCCAAAGAAATACTTCTTTGAGACGAGCTGCAACACTGCCAAACCCGCGGTACCACTCAAATTGCATTTGCTTTAAAACAAACGCCTCTCTTTAGCTTTAACGCAGCTTTTACGGAAGAGTTCTAATCACGGCGCAAGCGCTTTCTTCCCTTCAGCTCGGGAGCTACAACATAAAACGCTCGTTTCCGGCTTTCACCAACCGCCGGCTCTCTTTTAACAAAGCCGAAATATGCCCTCTCCGTCATTGCTTTTAAGTAATAAAAAGATTATAACATCTATACTTTTTTGTTGTCAAGATGAATTTGCCGTTTTTGGTCCTGGCAGCAGTTTTTTACGCATATATTATAAGAAATTTTATCTAGAAATTAGTTTATAAGTTTCATTTGTAAAAAATAGCAACAAAGCACTGTAAACACAGTGCTTTGTAATTCGTTATGTATGGATCAAAATTTCTTCATAAGAAGCCATTCAGCAATTCCTTTTTTGAGAAGATCAGGAACAAGAAGAAGTGGTTTGAAACCTTTTTTCTGATAAAGAGCTTTTGCCCTAGGGTTAAAATCGGAAACAGCGATAAAGCATTTATCAAAGCCCATCCCCTGGCAAATTCCAAAATAGATATCGATAAGCTGATCGCCTATTCCTTTTCCGCGGTAATTCTCTTTTACGCCGAGAAGAGCAAGGTAAGGAAGCTCACCATACATACCCATCATATCATAGACCATAAGTCCGACGGGTTCGCCAGAATCAGTCTCAGCAACAATCACGTTTCCACTTTCAAGGGGGCCATAGACCCATTCGCGAAGAGTATCTGTGCCTTTAAAATAATGCTCATAAAGAGGACTGTTGTCAAAAATTTTGACATACTCATCCCATTTATCGGTGGTTCCTTTTACAAAATTCACTCTATATTTATAATCAAACTGCGACATAAACGATCCTCCCACATCTTGTCTTTAAACAGTTTTATTATATTCTAATATGCAAAAAAAGTCAATATTTTACGAAAGATATGCTCCCACTTTAAGTTATTTTTTCATTTCAGAACAAAAAGTGCCTTCTCTTCTTGACTAAATAGCAAAAATGTATTATTCTATATGTGTATTATTATGCTTTCTAAGGGGGATCATCGTGGCTGTAAATGAAGTTCACGTGGTAAAGGCCACCGCAGAAAAATTTGAGGAATATAAAAAGATCTTTGATGGGTCAAGCCTTCTTCGTCATTATGGGCAAAACCTTTATGATTGGATTGAAACTGCCCTTTCAGACGGCGAAGCATTTATTGCCGAAGACCGACTTGGTGAAGCTGTTGGTTTCATGTGGATGCAACTTGACAGTATGTACGCCGGTCAGCCCTATCTTGCCCTGCTCGGGGTAAGAAGCGACTATCGTTATCATGGCGTAGGTCAAAAACTCATACAGTATTTTATTGATGACTACGAATCAAAAGGCTTTGACCACGGCCTTATTGCAGTGAATGACTTTAACCCAAGAGCAAGGGCGCTTTATGAAACCATGGGGTTCCATAAAATCCTTCAATATCCCGAGGCACTGAGTTCCAGCAACAACGTTTATCTTCTTATGAGAAAAACAAAGAAATTCAACAGTAACGTTTAAAATACATATAATGGAGGAACCAAAATGAGTTATCACCGCGAAGCATCTTACACCGCCAACAAGATCGAGATACAAAAAGCGGAACTTTCAAAAAAGGAAGATTATAAACATATTTTTGAAAACTGTCCCCTTTATAACCACTATTTTAAGAAGGGAGAACTTCTTGAAAAGTGGCTTTCCGATGCTATTAGTGCGGGGGAAGCCTATGTTGCCATTGACAGGAACGGCGTTGCCGTCGGTTATATGAGCATGAAAGCAAGCGATGCACATGTTGACGGGCTTCCGAACCTTACCCTTCTTGGCGTTAAAAGTTCCGATCGCGGAAGAGGGATTGGCCAAATGCTCATTAGCTTTTACGAGGGCGTTATGAGCGGCCTTGGCTATAAAGAATGTGCCATTATCGTCAACGACTGGAACCCCAGAGCAAGAAAACTCTATGATTCCCTTGGGTATAAGCTTCGTAAAAGCTTTGACGACCCTTTCGTAGGCGGTTGGGTTGATCATATGCTTGTTAAAAAACTTTGATATTTCGATAAAAAGAGCGTGCTCGAACGAGCACGCTTTTTTTATCGAAATTGTTTTTATTCCTCGCTGTTTTCAGACTCTGAAGAGCTTGCGCTTGAATATTTTTCCGCAGCAGCAACTACATCTTCAATAACGCTTCCAACATTTTCAAAGCCTTCGTATTTTTCAATTTGAAGATCTTCTATAAGGCCGTTTAGCCATTCGTCAAATTTTTCATCGAGCACAATATCGTACATTACTGATTCAAGATTGCTATTTCCTACTGACGAAAAATACATTATATGATAACCATAGCTTGTTTCTACAATACCCGTATCGCCCGGCTCACGGCTTTCATCAAAACACCAATTTTCAAACGGTGCAAGCATTTGCCCTTTGCTTATATTTGTATAAAGGCCCCCATTTGAAGCTGAACCCGTATCTTCCGAATATTCTATTGCCATATTCGCAAATGTCTCTTCATTGGCGTCACCCGTTAAAAATTCAGAGAGTATCTCTCCTGCTTTCTGCTCAGCAGCCGCCCAGGCTTCATCGCTTGCGGTACCGTTTTCATCTTTTTCCGGCATAATAAGGATATGGCGAACATTCATAAGGTCGTAGTCTATCCCGTTTCTTTCCACAAAGAAAGCTACAATAAACCCGCCATAATTTTCATCCTCATAAATATACGTGTCACCGTAGGTCCTTTCATCAGCAAAAAGCCACTCAGCGAGCTCATCTATTCCCACATCGGAATAGGACGCACCAGAATAAAGGGTCATGTTATCATTTTCATAGGCTTCTTTTTGATCATCCGGAGCATATTCTATTGCAAGTAATTTAAACTCCTCTTCGCTCTTCGCCGCTGCAAAAGCCTCTGCTTTTTTTACGCATTCAGCAACATCCTCATCAGTATAGTCCTCAATTTCTGAATAATATGTGCTTCCGAATCTAAATGTCACCGTATCAAAACTATTTTTATCGCTCTCGTATCTGGCAAGCATTTCTTCTCTTGTAATTACAAATTCCTGTTCCTTTGCATTTGCATAAGCGGCGGCAATTAAATTCATCTCTGTCATTTTATAGACTATGTCATAAGTTATACCTTTTCCATACATGTCTGTTATAAATTGCTCGACCGTTACATTGTACTTTGAAGCAGTTTCTTCATAATTTTCCTGGAGCGTAGTTAACACAGCGGCATCTGTTTCAGAAAGTTCAAAGCCCTCTTCAATAGCTTTTTCATAAAGAGCGGTCATTGTCTCGACGTTGCTTAAAGTAGACTCATTAATGTAGTCATACCAAGTCGTGCCATCACCCATATCCTGTTCAGACAAAGGTTTGGCTGGGTCAAGGTAGTTTACAAGATAGTCACCATAATAATTATAAAGATTATTATAGATTGTAGTAAACATATTAACATACATATAGTTAAACTCATCAAGAGTATACTCTGTATTGCCAACTTTTAAAACATGTTCGGCTTCCGAAGTCACGTCAGAACTTGAGCACGCTGCAAAAGACAAGGCCATAATGGACAACGCAACCACCGCTGATATAATTTTCTTTATCATTTAAAAAACCTTTCAAAATGTAAAAAGCAAACCATAGGGCGTTTTTTTGCCGCCCCAAATTTCTGCTATTTATCAAATATGTTCCCCAACAAATCTTTTGCCAAATACATTTTTAACAGAATAATTTGCCACAATAGCATCTGCATATTCAGAATATTTTTCGTTACGGATAGTATTTTCGACCACATAGGTGTAATAATCTTCGCCCGTTTCGACAAAATACATTATATGGTAACCGGAAGAAGTTTTTATAATCTCAGTATCGCCCGGTTTGCGAAGAGGATCAAAACTCCAGTCTTCGAATTCCTCTACCATTTGGCCTTTATAAATGTTAGAATAAAGGCCGCCATCGGAAGCTGAATAGCTATCTTCAGAATAAGTTTGCGCCACATAAGCAAAATTCTCTTCGTTTTCGCCAAGGCCTTTCCAAATAACATCATATTCTTTCGCCTTTTCGAGGGCAGCGTCCCAAGACTCATCGCTGCTTGTATCTTCCGGAACCACAAGAAGGTGTCTTACAGAAACCATATTGTAATGCAGATCGTTTTTCTCAACAAATTTTATTACATAGTATCCGGTCGTTGACTCAAAAATTTCTTTATCGCCTGAAACGCGGGACTCATCAAAGAGCCAGTCCGCATAAGTACTGCTCACATTGGAATATCCACTGTATCTGACAGTGCTAAATTCTGCTTCATACTCTTTATCAAGGAACTCATCCATATCCTCAGCCGCAAGAATAGCTTCCGCTTTTTCTTTTGCTTCGGCCATCGCATCCTCTTCAGTTTGGTCATCGGAGGCTGTACCGCTTACAAAATAATAATTGTAGGTAACTTGATCAAAATCATTTTTATTTTCATTATAGTAAGCGTCTATGTCTTCTGATGAAATCTCAAAACCCGCTCTTACGCTTTCAGCGTAAGAATAAGCATAAAGATAGCGCTCATACATTTCTTTGTAAACCTTTTCATTTACCCCTTTGCCATAGTTTGCAACAAGGAAAGAAGTAGTATCCATTCCGTATTGTTCTGCACTTGCCTCAACAGAAGTCCATTCGCTTTCAATTTGACTTTGATAGGTCTCATCCAGTTCGTAGCCGTTCACCTTTGCTTCATCATAAAGGGCGGTCATTGTCTTAAATGATTCATCAGTATATTCCTTCAAATAATCAGCCCAAGTCATATCTTCAGAATATTGCTGTTCATCAAGGCTTTTTGATGAATCAAGGATATAATAAACATATGAGCCATAAGAATTGTAAAGATTAGTATATATTTCAAAGAAATTATTTGTATATAACCAGTTATATTCTGCAACGGAATACTCTGTATCGTTTACCTTGATTGCTTTAAGCCCACGGTAAAGAGCATTAGATTCAAAAATTGTAAGCACAATGCAGAGAACAACACACACACAAAGGATTACTTTGATCCAACGATCCCTAGTTTTTCTTTTTGCTCTTTTTTCTTCTTCCTTTTGACGCCTTGAGGTCACCTTATTTTCACCGGAAAGAAGTTCTTTTTCTTTTTCGCTCATAATGAACCATCCTTGTTTATTAGTTTAGCTTTTGCCGAAAAAACTTCAGCATATTAAATAACAATTATATATTATATCTGTTAATACAAATTATTTCAAGAGTTAAGCGTAAAACAAATTATAAATTCTAAAGAAAAATCAGGTTTAAATTTAGCCCAATTCATTTGTCACATTGCCCTCTATCAATTTTTCAAATCTCCAGGTAATGCCAAGATCGTTAGATATAAACTGTGCAAGGCACATATATTCCCCGCCTTTAAAATCTCCGTTTTCACCTTGGCCAACTGTCATTACAAGCAAATCACCATTTTGTTCTATATTCTTTGGCTGTACAAATGGAACATATGAAAAACCCGCATTTTCAAATTCCATCATGGGAATTTGAAGATTTTCAAAATGCGCTTCACCATCCTCTGTTCGAAAAAAAAGAGCCATCGCCATCGCTTAAAGGAACTATAACAAAGCCAAGCTCTTTGGTGAAAAAACATATCTGATACGGTTGGCGTATAACCCCTCCAAAAGGGTCCTCATTCACAAGCAGCCAGTTTTTTCCGCTATCGTTGCTCCTATATAAGCGGTAAAATGTTTTTCCGCCAAAAGCATAATCCACTGCGGCAAGGCCATACTCTGTATTTTCCACCTCTACGACCATGTCAAATTTCATTGCAACTTTGCTTTCTCTTTAAGATTCCGTCCAATCAAAGCCCATATATATTGCTACAATCAATACTACTAAAGCTATTGCCGCTGTCACAGCTGTTTTTATTCTGTGCCTCATATTCCGCCCCTAAACACCAATATAGTTATTTACCAGTTTATTATTTTATCCTATCGTGCTATCGTGGTCAAAAAACAATAATATGAGCTTTTTCAAACGAAATGCAGAAAATTCCGCGTTTATTCTGCCGACTCAATGCCATAAAAACTTTTGTTTTCCTCTGTTATAACAAACTTTGTGGAAAATTCATTGAGCGTAATGGAGCCTATACCTGCACCTTTTTCCTGTTCATTCTGTTCCCCGCTATTTTGTGGCATTTCCTGCTGGCTCCCGGTCGGCACTTTGTCTCTGTCAGGTTCCCCTAGCGGTTTGTTATCATTTTTATTTTCAGTAAAGTCTTTCGCTTTTTCGGCTATGTTTTTAAGCCACTCTCTTATCTCATCTGGAATATCGTCTGTTGAATTTATCCATTCATCAAATCCTTCCGGAACAGAAAAGGCATTTTCCCTTGTATTTTCATCCCTAGGCATTTCACCGGTTCCGCCCTGTACACCGGCACCGACCAAATAGCCTTGTTGAATTCCGTTTACAAAAAGGCTGTATTGCTTGTCAAGCTCAAGCTCCTTTCCTGAAAGGGTTAGGCTTTGAAATCTCTGGTCACAACTGTATTCCATAACTACGTCGCCGCTTCTGTTCCTAAGTTCAACTTTGCTGCCCGCTTCAATAGCTTCTCTAAATGTCAGCTGCATATAGTTTTGGATGGAGGCAGAATCCACATCGTCATTCCTTCCGCCAAAGGCAGCCACAGTGCCGCCGTTTATAAATATCCCTTTATCGGCGTCTATTCCGCCGTCGCCTGTTTCACTTTTGGCAGTGGCAAAAATTGTGCCTCCATTTATTACAATGTAGCCGTTTGAATCTATACCGTCACCCTCTTGGCCAAGACCGGCATTTATTACTAAATTTCCATCGTTTACTGTCGTGACAGATATTCCGTCTTCGTTAGTGTTGATTCCGTCATTTTGGGAAGTTATATTGATATTTCCGCCATTTATTGTAAGGTGAAGTTCACTGTCCATCCCCTCATTTTTTGCCACTATATTAAGAACGCCCGTGCCCTCCCCATCGGTGGAAACGTTCATGCTGCGCTTTGAATAAAAAGCCCCATCATATTCTGCAAGCTTTTTTGCTTTGTCATTGTTTTCATATATTTTTGCAACGTATGAACCATTTACATTATTTTCAGTTCCATCCGCTATAATTACATTTGCCCCCGCAGAGGAGGTGTCAACATTGCCACCTGTATCAAGGGTGCTGTCGCTGCACTCATACACATTGTAAAATATGATTGCTGGCGCGATATCACAGGTTATATCCACGCCATTAAGGAAAAGCGTTACCTTTGCAGCAGGGTCACTTACCGCATCTTCGCCAAGGTCTATGGCTATTTGCCCTTTAGAAAGTTTACCTGTTACGGCATAGGTGCCCGGTTTTGTAATTGTAACAAGAGTGTGTTCAGAGGCTTCTTCATCAGTATGTTTATCTGCATCCGTACCTTCTCCATAGGGGTTGCCACTCTCATATGCATCCATATTGTGATAATATATTATCTCGCCGCCTAGGGTAACGCCGCTTATGGGTGTGTCGCCAAGTTCATCACCATCAACCGTAATTTTTTCGTCAGATAGAACGATATTTACTGCGTTTTCAACTTTATGCGGGGCAGTTTCAACTACTGCTTCGCTACTGCTTTCATTTTCTGAGAGGTCAGACGACGAGTCGCTGTCTTCAGGCACTTCGCCGCAACCGGTAAATATTGCTGAAATAAGCGCAAAAACAACAACGGTACTTATAACTTTTTTCATTTATCGTCAAAACTCCTTTTGTTCTTACTGTAACTAATTTTACCTAACCTCACAAAATATATCTTTAATAAAATATGAACCTTTTTGTTTTATTTTTAAAATTAAAATATAAACTTTTCGGACAATTTTATAACAATATTACAAATAGTATCAAAAATTTAGTTTAAAATCGCTTTTCAACTATAAAGTAACATAAAAATGCATATTTGCTGCAGATTTTATAAATTTTAAAATATTGATATTTTCAGTATGTGAAATAATGGAAAAGATTTTCAGTTTCAAAATTTCTTGACTGTTCTTTGAAACAAAGATATTATAATATACATATATAAAATTGAAACAGCACAAAGACAGGAGATAAATAATGTATAGTATGCCTCAAAATGACCTTTCTTTGCTCGAAGATATCTTTAATGAATATGAAAATGTTCCCGAAAATCTCATAGCTGTTCTTCAAAAGGCCCAGGGGATTTATGGTTATCTTTCCAAAAACGTTATATATCGGATATCCGAAAAGCTTGGAGTTTCTCCCGCTGAAATCATTGGTGTTGCAACATTTTATTCACAATTTCGCCTTTCCCCCGTTGGGAAATACCTTGTTATGTCCTGCCAAGGAACCGCTTGCCACGTGAACGGAAGTGAACGCGTTACAAACGCCATTGAGGAATGCCTTTGCATAAAAAGTGGAGAGACCACCACAGATGGCCTATTTACACTCGAAAAAGTGGCATGCCTTGGCTGCTGTTCCCTTGCTCCAGTAATAATGATAAACGGCGAAGCTTTTGGAAATCTCACACCGGAAAAGGCTGTTTCCATACTCAAAGGGCTAAAAGAGAAGGAGGGTAAATGATGAGAATAGTCATTGGTGAGGGCTCCTGCGGCATCGCAGCTGGCGCTGCCAAAGTACATAAAGCTATTGCGGACCTTATGTCCCCAAATGACACTTTTACCCTTGGAACCACTGGCTGCATTGGAATGTGTTTTCTTGAACCGATAGTAGACCTATATGACGGGAAAACTCTTCTTAAACGTTTAGTACATGTCTCTGAAAATGACGCTGAAATTATTGTTTCTGCCGCCAGAAGCGGAGATGTTTCCACTGTAGAGAGCCTCGGCATTTCCTGTGAAGATGAGAAATTCCTTTCACAGCAGACGAGGATTGCTCTTCGTCATTGTGGAATCATCGACCCTACATCTATAGAGGACTATATAGACGCCGGCGGCTACCGTTCTATTGAAAAAGTTCTTAAAACAATGACCCCCGAAGATGTAATTCAAGAGGTAAAGCTTTCCGGCCTTGCTGGTCGGGGCGGTGCAGGCTTCCCTACTTGGTTCAAATGGAACGCAGCCCGCCAAAGCGAAAGCGAAAAAAAATACCTTATCTGTAATGCGGACGAAGGCGACCCTGGTGCATTTATGGACCGTGCAGTCATAGAATCTGACCCACATAGCTTAATAGAAGGTATGCTCATCGGTGCCTATGCTATAGGCGCTCATGAAATGATAGTCTATGTTCGTGCAGAATATCCGCTTGCCATAACACATCTTGAAGAGGCCATAAAGCAGGCAAAAACTGCAAATTTTTTAGGCGAGCATATACTTGGAACAGATTTTTCATGCAATATGAAAATAAAGGCCGGAGCTGGAGCGTTCGTATGCGGGGAAGAGACTGCTCTTATTGAATCCCTTGAGGGCAAACGTGGCATGCCACATTTAAAGCCCCCCTTTCCGGCTCAAAAAGGTTTTATGGGTGAGCCTTCAAATATAAATAACGTCGAGACCTTTGCCAATATCTCCTGGATAATTAGCCATGGAGGCAAAGCCTTTGCCGCTATGGGCACTGAAAACAGCAAGGGCACCAAAGTTTTTGCCCTGACAGGAAAAATAAAACGAGGCGGTCTTGTTGAAGTGCCGATGGGCATGACCCTTAGAGAGATAATTTTTGACATTGGCGGAGGAATAAAAAATGGAAAAGTTTTTAAAGCCGTTCAACTCGGCGGACCCTCCGGTGGGTGTATTCCCGAATCCATGCTTGACACGGTCATAGATTATAAAGCCTTGGCCGCCACCGGTGCAATAATGGGCTCTGGCGGAATGGTCGTCATGGATGAGAACACATGTATGGTTGGAATGGCAAAGTTTTTCCTTGATTTCATTGCACTTGAGTCCTGCGGCAAATGTGTACACTGTCGAATAGGCACAAAGCGCATGCAGGAAATACTTACAAGAATTGTTGAAGGTAACGGAAGACCCGGTGATATAGAGCTTCTTGAGGAGCTTTGCGCTACTGTAAAAGACGGTGCTCTTTGCGGTCTTGGGCAAACGGCCCCAGGCCCTGTGCTCACGACCCTACGCTATTTTAGGAATGAATACGAAACACATATAAACGAGCACCGCTGCTCGGCAAAGGAATGCTCAGCTCTGCTCAAATATATTATAGAACCTGACAAATGCCGCGGCTGCACTCTTTGTGCAAGGAATTGCCCCGTAAGGGCCATTTCAGGTTCCGTCAAAAAAGTCCATATTATAGACGCTGAAAAATGCATCCGCTGCGGAATGTGTGAAAGATCCTGCCGTTTCGGAGC
>CAZNVF010000026.1:0-13934 GCA_964576395.1 uncultured Oscillospiraceae bacterium | reverse complement strand
TTTTGTGTTATCTGCATTTATTTTCCTCTTTTATACAGTATGATATTTGCTACTTTAACATAAATTTCCGAAAAAGTAAAGAGTAAATTTCAGCAATTTCAAAAATCGATATTAAAGTGAAAAAATTAAAACATATTTATGTGAATTATTAATAAAATATAATCATAAATTTTGTGCTAATAGATGAAAATATGCTGATATTTTGAAATTGCTGAAATATTATTGAAATTATTCTTTTATTTATGTTATTTTATAAACAAGACAAGTTGATTGATTGTTAAATCAAATAGGAAGGAATAAAGTTATGGAATACATTAATGTTCGCGGACTTGACAAACCCGTACCGAGACTTATTTTCGGAACCGCATGGTTCACCCTTGACGCTGAGGAAGAGGCCCATAAAATGATGGACCTTTATGTTGAGCGCGGCGGAACCATGATTGACACCGGCCGTTATTACGGCAAAGGCAACGGAATTGCAAAAAGTGAAGAGGTTCTTGACCGTTGGCTTCGCGGCACAAAAGTAAAAAGAGAAGACATTATGATCTCTGATAAATGCTGTAACTGCCTTATCGACAGAAAAGGACGTCTTCACGAGGAATTCGTAAGGGTCAGCCCCACTTTCATTCAGGAAGACCTTATGTACAGCCTTGACAGAGTCGGTGTAGATTACTTTGACCTTTATCTTATTCACCGCGATGATCCCCATGTTCCCGTAGAGGCTCTTATGGATAAAATGGAAGAGTTCCGCATAGCCGGTTACTTCAAAGCTTTCGGCGTAAGTAGCTGGCAACCTTCCCGTGTTGCAGAGGCCATTGCTTACTGCAAACGCATGAACTACAGAGGCCCCTCCGTAAGCAGCCCCTCTTACAGCCTTGTTCATGCCCAATATAATCGTTGGCCCGGAACCTGGTATGCTGATGACGAGTTTGCACAGTGGCACAAAGACAACAACATCGCCCTTTTCGCTTGGGCTGCACAGGGCGCCGGCTTCTTTGCTGATCCGCTCCTTCCCGCTTACAACCCCGAAACCGCTCCAATGGCAACAAAAGAATCTTTCCTTACCGAAGAGAACTTCAAACGCCGTGAAAGAGCCCTTGAACTTGCTAAAGTCTATGACTGCAGCGGCACCAACATTGCTCTTGCCTATGTGCTTTCCCAGGATCTTCCTCTTGCAGCCCAAATCGGCCCGCAGAACCTTTGGGAACTCGATGACTGCATTAAAGCAATGGATGAAATCAAACTCACCCAGGCAGAGATCGATTACCTCCGCTTAAAACGGGATACATACGAAGATTAACTTTATAAAAAACAAATGCCGCGTTCGCGGTATTTGTTTTGCTCACTCACGTTAATTAAATCACGAAAGGTGTTTTCGAAATGGAAAAGAAAAAATTCAAATTCCACTACGGTTACGTTGTTCTTCTCGCAACTATTATAATGAATTTATACTATGCATGCTCTTACAGCGTGGTCAGCCAGTTCATGTCCCCTATTCTCACAAAATACCCCGAAATAACCCGTACGCAGTTCTCTATCGTATTTTCAATACATTCACTTTCCAGTGCCATATATCTTACCCAGTTCGGTCTTGTGAACAAACTCCTTAAGAACGAGAATGTTCCCGTTCTTGGCGGCCTCGGCCTTGCTGTTGGTTTCTTCATCTATTCAACCACTTCCAACATCTACGTCTTCTATCTTGGCGCTCTTCTTGTTGGTCTTTGCGCTGCGTTCTTCTCCTCCGCAATCACCATCACCCTTATCAACAAATGGTTTGCAAAAGGCCAGGCTACCCTTCTCGCTGTTTCTATGACCATCGGCGCCCTCGGCGGCACTTTTGGAAGCATGATTGTCGGTTCCGCCATTGCTGACCTTGGTTACAGCACCACCTTCCGTTACATCGCCATCGGCATGGTCGCCGTTGTTGTGGTTGTGCGTATTCTTTTAAGAAAAGACCCCGCGGCTCTCGGTATCACCCCCTGCTTTGCTGAAGAAGTTGAGACTCCCGCCGCCACCGGCGAGAAAAAAGAGCTTCCCGGAATCACCCTCAAAGAGGCTCTCAAAACTTACAACCTTTACGCGATACTCGGCGTGTTTCTTCTCTTCGGAATGTGCTTCTACGCAACTTACCAAAACCTTTCAGTATATATGTCCGACCTTGGCTTTGACCCCGAGCTCGTCGGCTCCATTTTCGGAATGATCTTCCTCGTAAACGCCATAACCATGATCCCCGGCGGTGCTGTTGCCGATAAACTCGGCTGCCGTGTAACCATGATTGCTCTTATATGCGCCTTCATCGCCTGTGTCGCTATTATGGCTTTCACCACTCCTTCCGCCACCATTATGTACATCGTCTGCATCCTCATGGGTGTTGCCTATCTTTTCCCGAAAGTTCTCTCCTGCGCAATGGTTAACGCCGCTTTTGGCCCTAAAGATTCGGCCAGCTTCACCGGCTGGATTCAGTCCATGATCTGCATCGGTGCATTCATCGGCAGCCCGCTTCTCAACAAAGTGTTCGATATGACTGGCTCTTATAAAGGCGCTTTCATTGCCATGATACCCGCGATGGTTGTTTGTGCCATCCTCGGCTTTACCGGAATTAAAAAGGTAAAGGGATGGTAATATGCAAATCTTAGGAATCATCCTTGGTTTTGGCATTCTGATATTTGTTACATATAAAAACTGGTCCGTTTATCTGGCAAGCTTTCTTGCCTCCCTTGCGGTAATAGTTTGCTCCGGCCTTCCCTTGGTTGAAACTATCTCCAATTCATACATAGGCGGAATAGGTGCCATCTTTTCAAGCCTTTTCGGAATGTTCCTTTTCGGTTCAGTTATGGCAAAGCTTTACGCTGTGAGCGGCGCGGCAACATCAATAGCGCAAACGCTTTGCCGGGTGTTCATTAAAAAGAGCGATTCTGAAAAGAAGCGGCAAATCATGGGAATACTCGTTGTGCTCTTCGCTTCCGCGCTTATCTGCTACGGCGGAATAAATGCTGCTATCGTAATCATAACGATATACCCCATTGCTCTTGCTGTGTTTGAACAGTGTGACATTCCGAAAAGGTTCGCCCCCGGCATTATTCTTGGCGGAAGTTGCACTTTCGCGCTGAGTGGCCCCGGCGCCCCCCAACCTACAAATATGATTCCAATGCAAATACTTGGAACCACCTCTACAGTTGGTCTTATTCCCGGAATAATTGGCATCATAGTAGAGGTCATAGTAATGGTCACAATTTTAAATGTCATGATCAACAAAGCGAAACAGAACGGCGAAAGCTTTGCTTATGGTCCAAAGGATAATTTTGCCCCTTCTGGGAAAGAACAGCCTGGCTTCTTAGTCTCTATCACTCCGCTTCTCGTTCTTTTTGTTCTATTCAACATTTTATCCGTCAATATCATATTCTGCACTCTTATCTCCTCTGCTTTTTCCCTTGTGTTCTTTTATAAATATCTTGAGAAAGATAAAGTGCGTGGCTATGTGAACGACGGTTTTATTTCTGCCCTTGCTCCGGTCGGAAGCATCGGCGCGGTTTTCGGTTTCGCTAGCTGCGTTCAGCAAGTGGAAGCATTCCAAAACATTGTAGATGTGGTTCTTGACCTGAAATTAAACCCATATCTGCTCTGTGTTATCGCTGTGGCGTTCCTTTGCGCCCTCACCGGCGGTTCAACCACAGGTCAATCCATAGTGCTGCCGCTTGTAAAACCCATACTTGAATCAAAGGGTCTTATGCCCGTAGTTTTTCATAGGATAGCAGCCTTTTCAGCTACCACTTTAGACTCCCTTCCCCACAGCGGAACGATTCTTATGACTGTTGCCTATGCTGACCTTAAAATGAAAGATAGCTACCCTGCGATTTTTGTCACGACCACCTTTGCCACCGTAATTGCCACCGCTGTTGTAACTTTGCTTCTGTGGCTGTTCCCATGGCTGGCCTAACTACCCTCTTTTCTATTTAAATACTCCCTTGCTCATCTCTATGGAAACATAGAATGGCAAACGAGAAGGCCCCGCTTTAAGCGGGGCCTTCCCGTTTAGATTAAGCGCTGAGAAACATCCAGCAACCTTTATATGCAATTTTGAAGTGAAAATAAGAATCAGTGACTGCCAATAACAATCTTTCCATCATTGTCATCATAATTATTGTCACCGCCAATTTCTACCGAGGTATCTATCTCTTGAGCACCGTAATAAATTATAACTTTTGCTATTGTGTTGCCAATAGCAACGGGTTCTCCCTCAGAAACTGACTGATCATATACAATATTGTATGCATATTCAGTGCTAAAATTTGGTATTGTTTGAAAGCTGATTCCTGCCCCGTTAAGAATAGCGGTGGCCTCTTCTAATGTTTTTCCTATGCAAAGTGGCATTGGTACCGTTTCTGGTCCAATACTTACTTTAAGCACAATCTCTGTTCCTTCCTCAACTTTGGTCTTATTTTTTATTGACTGATCAAAAATCATGCCTTCAGTGTAGGAAGGGTTATGCTCCTCTTCAAAAATAAGTGTAAACTGAGAATACTGCTCATTTCCCTCTACATTTTCGCGGGTTCTGCCAATAAAGTTGGGCACTGATATCAAGTAATCATCTGAAACACCATTTGACGTATCTTCTACATCAGACGAATTGCTCGACGAATTTGTGGTTCTATTTCCAAAACCCAAAGTTTCAGGAAAGCGGAATAGAAAAGCCACAAAACCAATTAACAGTGACACAAATACAATACAGGCAATTAACCCCCAAGGAATTCGTCTTCTTTTTCTTACCTTTTCTTTTTTTATTGGTTTTTTTGTTTCTTTCGAAACTTTTTTGAAAAAGTCCTCTCCATCTGTCTTTAAATCATAATGTTTTGTATTGGAACTGGTTGATTCAAGAAGTTCCGCCGTAAATTCATCAACAGACTTTGTCCTGTCCTCTACAGATACTCGCATCGCATTCATTATAGCGTCAGAAACATTTGACGGAAGGTTGTGATCCAGCTCCTCGGGCGCACAAAGATTGTCAATATTCCTTCTGGCTTCAGCAGATAATGGAAGTGTTCCCGTCAGAGATTTGTAAAGCACAGCCGCAATGGCATAAACGTCGGTCCATTCTCCCTGCCAGTTGGACTCCGAATATTGCTCTGGGGCGGAATAACCCGCAGATAAACTAGCATCAATAATGGAATTTTTAGTATAAACTGAAGCCGTTCCAAAACCACAAAGTAGTAACTGGCCTTTAGCATTTACCCGAATGTTCTCGGGTGAAATTCCCCTGTGAACAAAACCATTGCTGTGAAGGTATGTAAGAGTTGTAAAAAGCGGCATAAAAAGTTTCTTCACCTGCGGCCAAGTGAATTCCCCGCCATTATGAGCAAGATAATCCCCATAAGATATGGTTTTTATAAATTTCGTAATAGCATAAACCGTGTTTTTGTCGCAGACAATGTCCGAAATTGGAAACAGATTGCTTGTATGATGGAAATTTCTAAGTGCATCAAAAAGTTCATAAAAATCCGTCATCAAAGTTTTATATTCCGCTTCAAGCCCAGAAATAGGAATTACCTCTCCTGTAAGTTCATTCCTTCTTGCGATTTTTTGAGGCATAAACTCATGGATAAAAACTTTTTCTTCATTTTCTCTATCAAATCCAATGTAAATGATACCTTCACCGTTGATCTTGCTGACGCGGCCCACAAGATATTTTTCACTGACGACCGACCTCACTGGAAGGCAAAATTCCTCTTCCGGTTCATTCTCGTCATATCCGCAATTGCATTTTCCATTTTCATCAAGTCTCGACATGCAGCCCATGCAAAGATAGCGTTCTTCTGTAAGCAAAATAACTACCTCCTTAAAGACTTATATATGTTCACCGTTCGTAATTTACCACGGATAACTACACATAGACAACTATACATATTATATGATATACTATTTTGCACTTTCTTGCAAGAGGTTTTTCTTCCTAATATCTTCAAAAAATTAACATATATTTTATTTAAAAATCGGGCCTCGGCAAAAGCTGAGGCCCGATTTTTTGAAAAGGAAAAGACTATAGAAGATGTTTAAATTTTCTTTCTCGACATAATAACTACTGAAACTGCTGCTATCCAGAAAAGCTGGAAACCAAGAAGCACATACATTCCAAGACTGCTTATATTTCCGCTGAACAGGAAGAAAGTCACAAGCACAAAACCAAGGATTATTCCAATCATTTCAAGAAGAGCCGCCGCAAATGATGACTGGCGGATAATCCCGCAGCAGTTGAGAAGATCCGAAAGGGCCGAAAGGCTGCCGTCATATACAGCTGCCGCGGGCGCCTTATCCCGCTCTTCTGTAAGTTCTGCACATTTTTGCTGATATTTTGACGAAAGCAGTTTGAGCTGGCTTTCCGGATATCCAAAAAGTTCACTTAATTTTTCAGTTGTAATGTTGGGGTCGCTACAGTTTATAACAAGACGAACGCCCCTTTCTGCCATAATACCAAGCGAACGGTATACTTCTTTATCAGCATGATAGCTAAGCACAAACATAGCAGTCAGCTCACCACTGTTTGCCAAGTAAAGGATATCCTTCCCAACTCCTACATATTTATTTTCATAATCGTGAGATGGAATATCAACCCCGTGGTTTATCATAAGCTCACGGTTCCCTATAAGCACGCGTTTTCCTCCTACCCATGCCGAAAGGCCCATTCCGTCTTCATAAATTATGGAATCTACAGGTTTTAAAAGTTTTCTATCGCCTTGAACAACGTTTAGAAATATACTTCCTATTGTGCTCTTAGTACTGCAAATTACAGAAGCCGCATCAAGAATGGCTTCATCTATTCTTCCTTGTGCAAAAGTTTTTATCCCGTGAAGAATAATGCTTCCGTCCGGGAAGAGTTGTTCAATATCTAGCAGTACGGAGTCGGTCTCCGCAAAAGTTTCTGCAGTATAGCCACCGGCCATTACGCTGCCCTGCTCATTAAGGGCTTTGCAGGAACGATAAACCGGCAAAGCACCGGCTATTGTTGCAGAGAAAGGTGTCGCAACACATAGGATCGCTGCAAAACCAACTATTGCATCTGAAACTTTACCAGTCAAAAAGAAAGCTATCACCCCAACGATTATTGAACAGAAGAAAACTATAGGTGAAACTATTCTTGCAATGCTCTCTGTTGCGTCGTCGCGGTAAGAAAGTTCCAAAAACCTGGTAAAGAATTTTGTTTTTGCGCTTGTACAAAAGCGCGGTATCTCATCTCTTTGCCCCGTAAGCTCCCTTGCAAGTTCACGGTTATGCACCGGCAGCAATGCAGATTTTTGACCTTCGGAAACGAGTACTTCAAAGTTGTTTTTTATTCTTATTGCGGAAAAAAGCTTTCCAAGAGTGTTAAAGAAAAGCCCAAGTATCATTATAGGGAAGAAAAGATTTTCTCCTCCGGATGACATTGCCGAAGGGTCAATGACGAACGAGACACCAAGGGCTGCTGCACCAATTATTGAGCAGGCAGCAAAGGTATCGTTCCCCGCACGGAAACGCACAAGCGACAGAAGCCCTCCGCCAACAGTCACGTGGCAGGCAAGAGCTGCAACACACACAATAACAAGATTGATTATTGGAAATCCCATCCCAGATTTTGAAAAAGCTATAGCTTCTGGAAGCTGGTACCCCAACACCGGAGAAAGGCAAAGCACAAGAGAAAGCACAAAAAGCACAAAAAGCACAACACTGCGAATAATAAGGCTAAGACGCTGTGTTCCAAGATTTTTTTCAACTGCCTCTTTTTGTGATGAATCCTCATAATCTTCTGGATCATTGTCATCAGGCTCATGCATCTCGCTCATCAGTTCTTTTGCTATTTCGCTGTTAGCTTTCTCTGAAAATTTATTCACCACAGGCTCCGCTGCCGGAACTTCAGGAATTCCTATTTCCTGATCGGTTGGTTCCACAACCTGCCGCATAAATTCCTCTACTTTGTCTCTGCGCTTTTCTGTAAATTCTTTGTAGAGATCCCTGTTTGTCGATGCCGTAAGGCCTTCCGCCGATCTGTGCTCATTTAAATATTCTTCACGGGTAGGCTCTTCAGGCGGAGTCTTAATTTCTCCGAAACCATGTATTCCTGTATAAAAACGTTTTTCACCGCCAAGCTCGCTTTCTCTGTTTATTTTCTGTTCCGGAACGACATCTTCAGCTTTTTTTTCTTCTGGTATACTCTTCGGCTTTTGTTCCAGAACAGCTACGCTGTGTTCAAAACCTTTTTCTGGTCTTTCTATGTTAGAGCCCTCAAAACGTGGTGAACCCTCTTTTTGAAGAAAACCGTTTATGTTTTCCTTTTTCGGTTCCGGATCTTTTTTAGTTCCATGAGCGGGAACTGTATTCACTTTAGAGGCAAAACCATCTTTTTTCTCTTTCGGTTTCTTGCCGTTCTTCCACTCAGTCGGTCCAAAATATTGAGAAAGTGTATCGTCAACCTGTATGGTCCGTGTAGTTATAGGTTCACTGTTGAACTTTTTAGTATAAGTTGGCGCTTCCTCTTTTTTCTGTGCAGGTTGAGCGTCTTTTTTCTCCCGCATTTCAAAAAAGTCGCTATTGCTTTCTGATTGCTTTTTTATTGTTTCAGCCCCCGTAAAGTGCGTTTCCTCCGAAGTCTCTTTCTGTTTTTTACGTCTGATCTCCTCAAGAATGTCATCAACTGAATATCCGTTGTTTGCCATTTTCTTCTCCTTCCCCTGTGTTTTGACATCAGTTTATCTTGCTTTTATTCCAAGCCGCTGGCGGCAGACCTCATACATCATAACTGAAGCTGCCACTGAAGCATTAAGAGATTCTATCTTTCCACGCATTGGAAGCGAAACCACAAAGTCGCATTTTTCTTTCACAAGTCGGCTCACTCCATGGCCCTCAGCCCCCACTACAAGCCCAACAGGACCGCTTAAATCCTCTTCCCAAACGGGCTTTCCATCCATATCCGCACCAAACACCCAAACACCGCGTTCTTTCATTTCATCGATCGTCTGAGCTATGTTAGCCACCCGCACAACCGGTACATATTCGATTGCTCCAGCACTTGTTTTCGCCACAACATAGTTCAGGCCAACACTTCTTCTTCTTGGGATTATTACCCCATGGGCGCCGCAGCATTCAGCAGTTCTTATTATTGCGCCAAGATTGTGGCCATCTTCAAGATTGTCTGCAATTATTATAAAAGGAAGCTCCCCTTTTCCCTCAGCTTTAGCAAAAATGTCATCCAAAGCAGCATAATCGTGAGCCGCCGTAATGGCCAACACCCCTTGAGCGTTTGCACCGGCGGCAAGTTCGCTTATTTTTACCGGGGACACTTCTTTTACCGGAACGCCAGCCTCTTTCGCC
This sequence comes from uncultured Oscillospiraceae bacterium, assembly GCA_964576395.1. GTDB lineage: Bacteria > Bacillota > Clostridia > Oscillospirales > Ruminococcaceae > UMGS1668. The sequence continues at coordinate 4,598 of CAZNVF010000026.1, read as the reverse complement.
ATAGCATAAAGCTTCCCAAGGCCTGTGCAACCTTTAGCAACAAGTATTCTATCTATTTCCCTTCCTGAACGTAGCGCTTCAATAACCACATTTCGGCCAGCAATTTTATCTTTATCCGCTTCATTTTCGCGAATTCTTTCAGTTCCTTCTTTTTTATTTACATCCATAATTTTACTCTTCTTTCATAAGTGTGGAAATGTTTACCACTGTTTCTATCCAGTAATCTCTCAATTGGGCATTAATTTTAGTGCCCTTAGCCGTTCTTACATAGTATTTGCGAGGTTTTCCCTCCGACATATTCCATTCGCTTTTTAAAAGTCCCTGTTTTTCAAGGCGACGTAAAAGCGGATAAAGCGTATTGCCGTCGACCGGAACGCCCTTATCCGTCAATTCCTGACCGAGTGAATAGCCATATTTTGGCGAGGAAAGCTGATTAAGAACACCAAGAACTACCGTTCCGCGCCTAAGTTCTGACACAAAACTTGAGATAATCTCGTCGTCACTCAAAATTCCTCACCCCCCAAAATGGATTAATAATACGAAAATTCCCGCTTTAGCCCGTATGTTCTGCCGCCATTTTTTGGCGGCAGAACATACAAAGCCTGAAAACAGGATGGAAATGGATATTTATCCGCCTACGATTATACAGTAAATTCTACATTAATGTCAATAAAAAACTAATTTTTTTATAAAAATAATTGTTTATAACATTAATTTTTTTTAAACTTAATTTATATATTATTTATTTTTTTATATAATTACTTTTAAATTAATTATACTGTGTTATACACAATAATGTTAAAAAACAGCCGATTTTAGGTTTTCTTCATCGGCTGTTTTTCATAATTAACTAACATTACATATTATTATATTTTATCAAATATATTTTTGGTCAGTCCATTTTAAGGAGCCTTGGAAATTTTTTCATAATTATCCCTGCCATTTCCCTCATTTCGTCCGGGATCATTCCAATAGGTCCATTTATCGGATCATATTTCATCATCTTCCCATTTACTCGGAAACGGCAATTGTTAGCCTCGCCAGTAACATAAAATCCATCATTTTCGCTGTTTTTGAAATCATCTTCATCTAAAAACAAGGTAAATTTCTCTCTATAGGGTTTTCCGTCATACGGGCAGCAATCTGCGCAGGCGCCGCAACCGTCGCAAAATTCATCAATATGTACGACCTGCCTGCTATCATCGGAGAGCGTGATTCTGATATAAGCCCGGTTTGGGCAGCTTTCAACACAGAATTCACACACGCTCTCACATTCAAGGCAGCGGTCTCCTTCAGTACATTTTTTGCAGTCTTCACAAAGTTTGCCACGCTTTTTCATAAAGGAATAATCCTCTATCTCGTTATCCGGCATATACCTATCATAGTGGCAGTTAGCAATTTTTGCCGCCAAACGCTGCGCATCCGCAATAACTTCAGGCGTTGTGGCAGTATATCCAAAGCTTGCGTTTCCCACAAGGTAGACTTTTGCGTCTATCTCATCAATAAGCGGCGAATCACATTCTTCACCGACAGCGTTTATTGCAAAATCGGCCGGTACTTTGTCTTTCGCGCCTGTATCTAACACGGGGCGAACTCCTGTTTTTTCATCTGGCTCACCGAGCTTCGATATATGGCACAGAAGATTTCCACCGCGAATACCGCTTGGAATAAGGCTCTCAGCAAGAAAAATGCCCTCTTTCTTCATAGTGGCAATTTCTGAAGGCGAAGCGCTAATTTCACTCTCTGGTCTATCAAAAACAAGCGTCACACGATCCACAGAAGGCAGACGTTTTGCACATCTTGCTGCGGCAACGGCTGTGTGGCCGCCCCCAATCACAACAATGTTTCCAGCAATCTCTTCCTCCAAGGTTTTCGGCTCTCTTTTATATTTTTCAAGGAATTCAAGCGCCGGATGGTTCTTCCCAAAAGCAAATTTCAGCTGCTTTTGCTTTCCCGCTCCTATAGCAAGGATCACTTTTTCAAATCCTTTTTCTCGAAGTTCTTTAATTGAGGTTACCTCTTCCCCGAGTTCTATACCTATACCAAGAGCTTGGACTAAGGTCACATCCCACTCAACATCGGCATCGTCTATGCGGAATTTCGGAATATATTTCGTAACAGCCCCTCCCGGGCACCACTCTTTATCAAAAATCGTGACATTTGCACCTTGCCTTGCAAAGAAACAAGCTGTTGCAAGCCCTGCAGGGCCGCAACCAACAACGGCAACCGGTTCGCCCGCCCTTGATTTCATTTCCGTCTCGTCAAGAAGATCAAAGCAGGCATTTTTTACTGCTTTCAAATTCTCCGTGTTTATACTCAAAGGGCACTCGTAAAATCTTCTTGAACATGCGTCAACACATGGATGTGGGCAAAGAGTCTCTGTCGTAAACGGCATAGGATTACGTTCAAAAATTACCCTCAAAGCGTCAAGGCTCTTTCCATTTTTAATTAGCCTTGTGATAAAAGGAATATCTTGCCCAAGTGGACAGGCTGCCCTGCACTGAGATTTGAAACAATAGGCATACGGTATGGGTCCTTTTGCCTTTTTCGACCTTGCAAAGCCAGCATTTCTGCATCTTCCTGCAAAATACACATCTTTTTCAACGTCAGGAAGATCGGAGGTGAGTATTCCGGAAAAATGCGCATAGTCGCATTTTGAAATATCATCTGCCACTTGTTTAAGCCTTGAAAGGCCGCCCGGACGTATTAAATCAGAAACCATAGCTATGGGCCATATACCGGTATTGAACAATTTAGTTGCGGTGTAATAATCCACCCCACCTGAAAAGAAGATGCGAAGCCCACCGCCAAAATCGTTGGCTATTTTCTCCGCAAGGGAAAAAGCTATTGGAAAAAGAGCACGACCCGTAAGGCAGCCGCCGGCAATAACTTTGTTTTCATTATCCTCCGTCAACAGGCCGCTGCATACCTTCACCCCAAACTCAAGGCGAAGAGCATCTGCAGCGGATTGAAGCCGCAGTAGAGCTGGCTTCAAGTCATCGTAGGATGCCTCAGACTCCATCCTCTCTTTGTTAATTTCAATATCAGTGTAACCATTGATATCCAAAATACCCCTAATGGTGTAATATCCAAGCAGACTAGGATCAAGCCTTACAAAAGTGTGCAAATGCTTTTCTTCAATTAGATACCTTGAACATTGTTCTATTTCCTCCGCTGAAAGTCCCCTTCTAGGAACAAATGTTACAGAAGTGGAAACGTTCGGGCTTATGTCGGAAATATATGTATTATCGATACCGTCAAGCTCGTCCATATGGGCCCTTGCCCAATTTTCACATTCGCGCCAAACCTTTGTGTATTCGGCGGATTTAAGTCCTTCGATGAAAGCATTCATCTTCTCCGATTTTAAGTCTGCAAAGTCCCCGCCAACAGACATATTAAAAATAAAACCTTCAGGAACACCCAGCTCAAATGCGCTGGAGAGCAGTTTTATTGCGTACCATGCTTTTACATACTCCCCAAAAGCTTCACCGATTTGCAGTTCACTTTGGCACTCCGAAAAATATGTGCAGCCGTCGGTTGAAACACAAGGCCTTTGCCCCCTCCCGCTTTCAGGGAATACCGTTTTAAGTTCAATAAACCTTGCCCCAGCAAAATATGAAGCAATAATTCCCTGAGCCATTTGAGTCACTGGACCTGCTCCCGGGCCGACTGGATTTTCTATTCTTGCTCCAAAAATAGGAAGGCGCGCCCTTCCCGCTTTATAAAAATCTTTCACACCAAAAACTGTACCATATGCGGAATATTCTTCCAAAAGCATCGCCATCAGTTTATCAAAAGAAAGCGGCCTCAATTTATTGCCCATTGAGCTTTCCCTCCAGCATCACATATTATTACATAATAATTTTATCATCTTTTCCAAGCAATTACAAGTGGTAAGGGCCACCATTGAAAGGTAAACACTATAAACTATTGAACAATACAAACAGCTGTGAAAATTATTTTCTATTACACAAATAAAAAAGCTGAATAGCCGCTTTTTTTACTTACTTTCCACCAGTCAAAATTATTAAAAAGAAACTGCAAGCTGCATTCTAAAGCGTTATACCGCATTGGTGACTTCGTTTGGCATAATAAGTGTTTTCCCCTATCCAAGAAACACAAAGTTCACAGCCAACAGTAAAGCTTCTTACGCGACTAGAACGGTCACCATTACGTTCTTACACGTAGCATAAGCAGGAATATCTTACCTTTAATTAAATAAAAATGCTGTTATACTGAAATATTTATTTTGCACAAGGGGCTTGCCCATCATTTGGCTGTCTTGAGCTTGTTTGTTTTTCAACATTTTATACGCCAAAAACACCTCACCGTTTATATTTTTGTGCACAGTTTATGTACAATATATCATAATAACATTGTTACCTCAGGCACAGTGTTTTTACGTTTTTGATAAAGGTTCCTTATTGTAAATCGTTTTAAAATAATATATAATAATTTAAATGTGTAAATTCTAAAATATATTCGGAGGAAGTATGAAAGCTGCATTCTTTACCCTTGGCTGTAAAGTTAACCAATACGAAACTCAAATAATGGAGCAAACTTTTAGCAAAGCCGGTTTTGAAATAGTAAACCCTGAA
>CAZNVF010000025.1:3015-14140 GCA_964576395.1 uncultured Oscillospiraceae bacterium | reverse complement strand
GTTATAGCCTTCGTTTTCAATTGCCGCTTCCATAGCGGAAATCTCAGCCGGAGCTTCATACTCAACATAGGCACAGTTTTCGTCGAGAACAGCCTTAGCAGAAATTACTCCGGGAATACCTTTAATGGCATTTTCCACATGATTCACACAGTGCATACACGTCATTCCGTCGATTTTGATTACAGTTTTCATAGTTTCTTTTTCCTCTTCTTCTTTTTTATTTTTGATTTTTTGCCATCGGAAATATTGAGCTTAACTCTACGAAGCCTCAAAGCATTTGTAACAACACTTACAGATGAAAGACTCATAGCGGCGGAAGCAAACATAGGGCTGAGTTGCCAGTCGAGCAAGTGATAAAACACGCCGGCTGCAAGCGGTATTCCAAGGCAGTTATAGAAAAATGCCCAAAAAAGATTCTCGCGAATATTCCTCATAACGGCTTTTGAAAGGAGAATTGCTTTTGCTGCACCCGCAGGGTCACTTTTCATGAGCACAATATCTGCACAGCTCATGGCAACGTCAGTTCCTCCGCCAATGGCAATGCCCACATCTGCCCTTGCCAGCGCTGGGGCATCGTTAATGCCATCGCCAACCATTGCTACATGTTTACCCTCATCAGAAAGCAGGGCGATTTTCTTTTCTTTATCCTCCGGAAGGACCTCAGCAATAGCGTTCTTTATTCCAAGCTCATCTTTTACAGCGTTTGCAGCCGCTTTAGTGTCACCGGTAAGCATAACTGTTTCGATTCCCATTCTATTAAGAGCCCTTACCGTATCTTTTGAGCTTTCACGGATGGTATCTGCTGCTGCAAGAATGCCTATTACTTCACTGCCATTAGCAACATAAAGAGGCGTCTTTCCCTTCTGGGAAATTTCCTGCTCAAATTCACTAAATCCGCTTAGGTCTGCTTGTATAGAATCCATCAGGCGGCGGTTGCCAATATAATATTCATCACCGTCTATTTTTGCATATATTCCTCTTCCTGCCAAAGAAAGAAAATCTTCCGTTTCTTTTATATCTGCACCAAGTTCCTTCGCCTTTTTGAGCACGGCCGTTGCAAGCGGGTGCTCACTACTGTGCTCGAGTGATGCAGCGATTGATAGAAGCTCTTTTTTCTCAATGCCAATTTTTACAGCGACATCCTTTACCTCTGGAACGCCTTCCGTAAGAGTACCTGTTTTATCGAACACAACAGTATTTATATTCCCGGCATGTTCAAGTGCCTCGGCGGATTTAATAAGTATTCCGTTCTCGGCCCCTTTTCCAGTTCCCACCATTATAGCAACAGGTGTGGCAAGGCCAAGGGCGCACGGGCAGGAAATTACCAAAACAGAAATGGCACAAGTCAGGGCAAAAGAAAATTCTGCGCCAGAGATCATCCAAACAGCAAACGTTAAAACAGCAATTCCTATGACGGTTGGAACAAATATTCCAGAAACCTTATCCGCAAAGCGTGCTATGGGTGCTTTTGATGATGAAGCCTCTTCAACAAGCTGGATTATCTTTGCGAACGACGTATCGCTGCCGACCCTTTCTGCAGTGAATTTTATAAATCCGCTTTTATTGATGGTGGCGGAGAAAACTTTATCGCCAACTGTTTTTTCTGCAGGCATGCTTTCACCTGTCAGAGCAGATTCGTCAAGAGCGGTACTACCTTCAATAATTACACCGTCTACCGGTATTTTTTGACCCGGCCTGACAAGCACAGTGTCCCCTATTACAACCTCTTCGGCAGGTATAAGCTGTTCATTACCGTTTCTTAGAACTGTGGCGGTATCCGGTGCCATGTCAACAAGTTTAGAAAGTGCGTCGGACGTTTTTGTTTTTGAGCGCGCCTCAAGATATTTGCCCACATCAATAAGTGTAACTATCATTCCTGCGCCTTCAAAGTATAGCCCCATTACAAGTTCATGGGCCATGTGCGTATCACCTGTAGCAAGCGCTTGAGCAATTTTTATGGTGACATAAATTCCGTAAATATATGAAGCTCCGGCACCAATAGCAATCAGGGAGTCCATATTCGGCGAAAGCTGAAAAAGATTTTTAAATCCATTAGTAAAATATTTATAATTTATTATTCCTATCGCACCGGCCAGAATGAACTGAGCAATGGCCATGTTTAAAGCGTTTACTCCGCCCGAAAGGAAGCCCGGTATTGGGAACCCCATCATGTGGCCCATGGCTATCCACATAAGTGGAATAAGAATCACAACCGAAAGAATAAGCCTTATTTTTAATTTATTGGCCGCTTTTTCCGCTGTTTTTATTACGCTGTCCTTCGCTCCAGCTGTTTCAGCTACGGCGCCGTAACCTGCATTTTCTACTGCGGCAATAATTGCGGACTCTGTGGCGGTTCCTTCAACTGTCATTGAGTTAGTAAGCAGGTTGACAGAACATTCTGTCACACCCGGAACCGCTGATACTGCTCTTTCCACCCTTGCGCTACATGCGGCGCAGCTCATACCTGTAACTATATACTTTTTCACTTCTTCACCTTCATTTCATAAGTTTTTGTATTGTTTCAACAAGCTCATCTATAACCTCGTTTTTTCCTGCTTTTATATCGCGAACAACGCAGCTTTTGATGTGTCTAGCTATAAGCTCTTTGTTGAAGGCATTTACCGCGGCGTTCACTGCCGCACACTGCACCAGAATGTCATTGCAATAAACGTCATTTTCCACCATGTTCCTAATGCCGCGTATTTGCCCCTCTATTCTGTTAAGACGGTTGATGAGCTTTTTCTTTTCTTCCTCACTGCGCTGGGTCGTTTTTTTTTCACAGCAACATTCACACTTTATATTCTTCATTTGTTCACCTCTTATTATAAAATACCCCAACCGGGTATCTCTATAATATACCCCTGGGGGGTATTTGTCAATATATTTTTTATAATTGGAATAATTGCCTTGATACTAATGCGAAAATACACATCTTTTGCACCCCTTTGTTTTCTGTCATTCAAGTGAACATCTTACCATTCACCCTTTTCAAAAACAGAAAATATACGTTTTAATTACATTAAATGTAAAGTTGAGAAATAAAACGGAGGTTTGTCTTGATACAAACACCTATATTCAATTTCATTTTCCCCCAAAAAAATAAAATCATAGGCAAGTTATCTCCTGCTTATGATTTTATATAAAATATAAGGTTCGGATCTTTTTTGGTACATTTTTGTTATTTTTTCTTTTTCATTGATATATAAATATAAACAAGCTATTTTTAAGGAGAAAACATGAAAGGAACTATTGCTCTTGCAGGTGCGCCAAACTGCGGGAAAACGACGCTTTTTAATTTTATTACTGGAAGCCGGGCTGCTACGGGCAACTGGGCCGGAGTCACCGTGCAAAAGAAAAGCGGAACGCTTAAAGCTGACCCTAAAATGGAAATAATCGATTTGCCCGGGGCTTATTCTCTCTCTCCCTACAGTCTTGAGGAAAGCGTTACAAAAAATTTTCTTATAAATGGAAAGCCAAATGCTGTTATCTGCGTTATTGACGGCACAAACCCTGAGCACGGTATATACCTTTGTCTTGAGCTTTGTTCACTTGGTATTCCAATTGTGCTTGCAGTAAATTTCGCGGATGAGCTTAGAAAAAGCGACGGAAGCGTAAACCTCTTTATGCTCAAAAAAAGCCTTGGTATCCCGGCCTTTTTAGTAAGCGCTAAAAGCGGGGAAGGTATTAACGGCCTCGTTTCTGCCGCTATAAAGGCCGCAGAAAGCGCTGGAACGGAACCCTGCGTACCTCTCCCTGAAAGAGAGCGGCACGAGGTTGCAGACAAACTCGCGTCACAATGTTTTACCCGCAAAAAGAACAGTGCTGGCCTTCTGGAAAAAGTAGACGTTTTCCTTACCGAGAGCAGATTTTCTGTTTTGGTCTGCATAATGTTGCTGCTCATAATGTTTGTAACTGCTTTCGGCTACCCCGGAACACTGCTCAAAAATACAGTCGACGTCCTTTTTAAAAAGTTTTCCACCGCTGTTTTAGCTTTGCTTAACATGCTCAAGGTTAAAAACTGGCTTTGCTCACTTATAATTGACGGCATTATCGGCGGCTTTGGCTCAGTTATGAGCTTTCTTCCTCAAACTGGGCTTATGTTTCTTATTATATCTTTTCTTGAAGACAGCGGATATATGGCAAGGGCAGCTTTTGTTTCCGACCATGCGCTGCGGCGTTTTGGCCTTAGCGGTCGTTCCATAATTCCTCTTCTAATGGGTTTTGGATGCACAGTTCCCGCAGTTTTGGCCACAAAAAGCAACACATCTGAAAAAGAACGTCTGTTAACGATTTCAATTTTGCCATTCATTCAATGCAGCGCAAAACTGCCGCTCTATCTTTTTTTTGCTGCAGAACTTTTCCCCCGTCACAGATCTGTAGCTGTTGCCGGAGTCTACACCCTTGGAATTGTTTTCGCTGTTTTTTATTGTATGCTTAATGGGCCAAAGCAGAATACCAGTTTTGTGCTTGAAATACCGCCCTGTCGCATTCCATCGCTTCAAAGCATAATAAAAAGCACAATATATAAATGTCAAGGCTTTGTTGCCAAATCCGGAACGATAGTAGTTGGTGCAAATATTGCAGTTTGGTTTTTTAGTTATTTTAGTCCCGATTTTTCTGTAGCTAAAAGCCTTGATGAGAGCCTTCTTGGGGCAATAGGGCAATTTATTTCTCCTGTTTTTTTGCCCATTGGCCTTGAGTGGAGAGAAATAATTCCAATTTTTTGCGGCCTTGCTGCAAAGGAGGCCGCTTTCTCTGCTCTTGTTCTTCTTTCTGACGGAAATATTGGTAACCTTTTTTCACAAACGCAGGCCATTTCGTTTCTAATCTTTTTTATTCTTTACAGCCCTTGTTTTGCGGCCCTTGCCGCAATAAAGCAGGAACTTGGAATAAAAAAAGCGGTTTGGGTTTTTTTATTCCAAACCGCCATCGCGTATTGTTCTTCTTTTGTATTTTACCAAATAATTACACTGGTTCAAAATTTGAGCGAACTTATATAAATTTTTGCTTTGGGCATAGCATGGTCACCCGCTCAACTCCTGACGCAAAATTGCAAGTATCTTTTTCTCTCTGCGCGAGACCTGTACCTGCGTCATACCAAGAATCTTCGCTGTTTGAGTTTGAGTTTTATTTTCATAATACCGCAATGATATCAGCTTTTGATCCTTATCTTCAAGGGCAGCTACTGCCTGAATAACTGAGAGTTTTTCAGCTATCTGTTCCTCTGGTGAGTCCACCGGAACATCTACTTGGCCTCCTCCATCATCTTCATCGGCTGTCAGTGAAATGACCGGTGCCGCTGCACAGATTGCCTCTGTCACATCTTCCTCAGAAGTTTCCAGTATCTCCGCAAGCTCGGATATAGTGGGTTCTCTTCCTTCTTTATTGGAAAACAGTTCCCGTTCACGTATGGCCTTCATGGAAAGTTCTTTAATAGTGCGGCTTACTTTTACTGTTCCTCCATCTCTAAAAAGCCGTCTTATCTCCCCAAGAATAACAGGCACAGCATATGTTGAAAACCGTACTCCTCGTTCGTTATCAAAAGCGTCAAAGGCCTTAACAAGGCCCATGCACCCGGCCTGAAAAAGGTCTTCGTATTCTATTCCCTTTCCCTTAAAGCGATGTGCACATGAATGTACAAGGCCTATGTTCTCTGTTATAAGTATATCTCTGTCTGCCCGGCTGTCAGTAACTTGGCTTACCGACATATCAGTTTCCTTTCGACACGATTATTTTTTCAAGGGTAACCGTTGTGCCTTTGCCTTCTTTTGACCTCACTCGAAGCTTGTCCATAAATGAACTCATGATTGAGAAGCCAAGGCCCGCTCTTTCCCCCGTTTCACAAGTTGTGAAAAGTGGCTCCATGGCCTTTTTCACATCCGGAATTCCACAACCCTTGTCTTTAACAGAGATAAGAACTCTTGCTCCCTCGAAGATTTTAACGTGTATGTAAACGGTGCCAATGCTCTCTTTGTAGCCATGAACTATACAGTTAGTTACCGCCTCTGAAACAGCGGTCTTTATATCAGAAATTTCCTCTACATTTGGGTCGAGCACGGCTATAAAAGAAGAAACTGCGCTTCGCGCAAAAGCCTCGTTGCACGACCTGCTCTCAAACGAGAGCTTCATCTCATTTATTGGTTTCATACAAGGCTTTCCTCCTTTTTTGACTGGTCGCCAAGCAATTTCTCTATTCCTGCCATACGCATAACTTTACTTATATATTTTGGAGCATTTTGAATGGCTACCCTTCCTGAAATATCTTTCATCAGCTTCCAGCGGCCCATAACGAGCCCTATTCCGGAACTATCCATAAAAGTTACCCCTCCAAAATCAAGAATAAGCACCTCCGGGTAGGAAATTTCTACCGCCTTGTCGATTTTTTCTCTAAGCTCACCAGCGTTATGGTGGTCAATATCCCCGGAAATATATGCTGTAACGCTTGTTTCGTCGATATCTATATCTACCGGCAATTTTTTCACCTCCAAATTATAATGAAGCGGCCTTCATCTATGGTCCGCTGAAATCATATATTTATTGCAAAGCAATAAAAAAGGACTGGCCTTGTATCTAATGATAAAGGTCAGACCTTAATTATTTTGTCGAAGCTATGTTCACTTTGCTAATTTTCTTCCCATTAGAACTCCCATGACTGAGGACATCATAAGTCCGCGGGTCCAGCCGCTGGAATCGCCAAGGCAATGAAGCCCCGGCGCAGTGGTATTAAAGTTCTCATCCATTTCAACTTTATTGCTGTAGAATTTGAGTTCAGGTGAGTACAGTAGCGTTTCATAAGAGGCAAAGCCTGGAACGACTTGATCCATAGCCTGTATGAAGTTAATGATGTTTATCATTGCGCGGTAAGGCATTGCTGCGGTTATGTCTCCTGCAACCGCATCCACAAGGGTGGGCTTTACATTAGCTCGTGCAAGTTCCTTATCCCATGTGCGTTTACCGTCTAATATATCTCCATAACGCTGTACAAGGATCTTCCCAGCGCCAAGCATATTGGTCAGCTCACCTACTTTCTGAGCATACTCAATAGGCTGATTAAACGGATATGTAAAGTTGTGAGAACAGAGTATTGCAAGATTTGTGTTGTCCGACTTCGTTTCTTTATAGGAATGGCCGTTTACAACAGCAAGGTCATTATCGTAGTTTTCCTGGCTTACAAACCCGCCCGGATTTTGACAGAAAGTGCGCACTTTATTTTTAAATGGCGCAGGGTAACCTACAAGCTTTGACTCATAAAGAACGGAATTAACTTTTTCCATGATCTCATTTCTCACTTCAACACGAACACCAATATCTACAGTGCCCGGACGATGGGCAATATTGTGCTCCGCACAAAGTTTTTCAAGCCAATCCGCCCCTCGGCGGCCCGTCGCTACTACGGTGTGATCTGCCTCGATCTCGAAAGATTTATTTCCATCAGTAACATACGCGCCTATACAGCTGTCGCCGTCAAATTTGAGATTTGTACATTCATAACCAAAAAATATTTCTACGCCGTTGTCGATTAGGTACTTTTCTATCCTGCTATAAAGATCCTGAGCTTTTTCAGTCCCAAGGTGACGTATAGGGCAATCCACAAGCTGAAGGCCCGCCTTAATAGCATTGCGGCGAATCTCTTTCTTCTCCTCTTCGTGGCCAAGGCCTTCAATATGTTCATCAGCGCCAAACTCAAGGTATATTTTATCCGTATAGTCAATAGTTTCCTGTGCAAGCTTCTCTCCAATAAGGCTGGGAAGCTCGCCGCCCACAGACGAAGAAAGGCTGAGCTTTCCGTCTGAAAAAGCACCAGCACCGGAAAAACCAGTGGTAATGTGGCAATAAGGTTTACACTTCATGCATCTGCCGGTTTTGCTTTTTGGGCAGTGGCGCTTTTCAACAGACTGGCCTTTCTCAACAATTACTATTTTTTTATTGCTTCCAAGGCGAAGCATTTCAATAGCTGTAAAAATTCCAGAAGGGCCTGCGCCAATAATAACTACATCGGTTTTCATTTTTCTCAACTCCACAAATTATTGCATTATAAGTATAACATAGATATTTAATAAATTCATGTAAATAATATTAATTTTGATAAAACTTTTTGCAATAAACGTGAAAAAACGGTTATGAAAAATTTACACCGCAGTTTTATTTCTTTAACAGCTGAATATGTTCCGGCAAAATTTTACGTTAATGAACAGGAAACGCTGAGCACCCCCACCAAAACGGCCTTTAGAATTGGTGCTCCAGTTTCCGGGTTTCTCTCCTCTTTTTTATCCCCGTCTACCGCTATAATAATTGTATCTTTTGGCGGAGTGTAGCTTTGTACGTTATAGCTGACAGTTGGTTTAAGGAAATCTTCCGATTCGCCAACGTCATTGTTCGAAGTCACAGGATAGATGGTTGCGCAGTTATTTGTGTACAGTGCGCCTAAATTTTGGCTTCCGTTGCCATCATATTCTCCATAAGTGCCTGCTGTGGTCTGGGGATTTGTAAGTTTTACAGTGTAGCTAAGCTGTACTCTTTCAAAATTTTTGATATGCACATTTATATCCCAAATAAAGTGCTCTCCGGGAATTTCCTCCGTTCCATTTTCGTAGTAATGGAGTACAAATGGAGCATCCGCATTATTTTCTGCCTCGATGCCGTCAAAAGTGAAAAGGAAACGGCAGGTCTCTCCATCTTCAGTTCCCGCAACCTTTTTTACTGCATATTCATTGTCTCCAACGGTCAAGGTGAGTTTGCCCACATCCGGAAGAAATTTGAAATCATAAGGATTTCCATGGTTATCAGTAGCGTTGCCTATGACATCTACCACCTTCGAACCTGCTCCAAGCAGATATAAAATGTCATTTTGTATATCGTCAAAGCTGATTTCATTGCCTCCGGCAATGAAATTCATAAAAGAAGGTCCCCAAAGGTTTCCCCCGGTTCCGTTTGAGTCAGCAGTCATTGCATAGCATTTGTAGCTTTCAGCGCATTCGGTATAGATTTTCCATGTCAGGTACAATGCCTTATCCACTGAGTTGGCATAATCTGTTTTCCAATTTTCCTCAGGTGTGGCCTTTACTACCTGCCCACCATAGGGATACTCATATTGTGTTCCCTGAGCTTCAATCTGACCCTCTATGGTATTCAGCCATGCGTTCCAATCTGACGGAATATAAATTGGCTCGTCTTTGTTTTCATTGTATTTTGAACGCCAGTTATCCGGCCCTGCCCAATTTACCCATAAATCACTACGGAATGTCCAGGCAGTTACGGTAGCTTCTTCGTTATACATATATGTGATACCGTCGCTTACAAATATCAGATATTTACGGCTTGCATCCACCGCAGCGTCGCCGTCAAGCAGCGCTTTACCTGCTAAAAGCCCTGCATGTGTATTGGTTCCGGAGCTAATTTCCTGTTTTATGGCGGTCTCGATGGCGTCATACTCAGTGGCCAGATCTTTAAAGTTGGTAGTATTGGCCACCTTATTGAAAATTACAACGCCAACTTTAATTTTTGCTCCTGTTTTCTCAACCTGTTCTTTGAGCACTTGAAGCATATCTAGAGCCTGCTGTTCTAATGCCGCACTTGTCGATTTGTCCAGTACAAAAACAATGTCTGTAACAAGCTGTTCCTCTGCCGATGGCAGGGAAAGTGTGATTTTTGATTCAAAATTAGCATTAAGCTGAGTGGCCGTTTTTGATTTTGAGACATTCCATTCGCCGCTTTGAGCAAAGGCTGCCACCGGCAGAGCGGCAAGCATTATTACGACACAGAGTGCCAAAGCAACAAATTTTTTCTTCATTGTTATCCTTCCTCCTTGTTTCAGCAAGAATTATCAAAAGGTATACTTTTTGATGATCTGAAACTGTGGAAGAAAAAATGAAAAACATCCCAAAATTTTCTTGCCTGCACGCTAAAATTGAGCAAAAAAAATAAAATATATTTATGCAAAAACCTTTGACAACGAAATTTTTATGTAGTATTATTAAAAAAAATACAATTGTCAAAAAGTATACTTTTTGACATCTTTTAACATTACATGCAAGCTTCTTTCGACCTTCTATAGAAGGTCGATTTGCTCATTTTACAGAGTTTTGCGGCCTCTTCTGCTGTAATACGCTTTTCTCTCCAAAACCTTACTATATTATCAAAGCCCTCCGGTTCTTCAATTTTTGGACGGCCAAAAATTGCTCCTTTTGCCCTTGCCGCGGCTATTCCTTCTGACTGCCGCCTTTTTATGTTTTCCCTCTCCGTTTGCGCAACAAAGGAAAGAATCTGCAGTACAAGATCCGCAATAAAGGTTCCCATAAGGTCTTTACCGCTTCTTGTATCAAGCAAGGGCATATCTATAACGCATATATCCACTCTTTTCTCTTTTGTCAAAAAACGCCATTGCTGCTGTATTTCTTCATAATTTCGGCCAAGCCTATCAATGCTAAGTGTGTATATTAGATCTCCCGGGTGAAGTTTTTGCAACATTTTCTGATACTGAAGCCTTTTAAAATCTTTTCCTGACTGTTTATCAATATAAATATTTCTTATTAAAACCCCTTTTTCTTTCATAGCTACAAGCTGTCTTTCTTCGTTTTGATCCATACTGGATACCCTTATATATCCATAAATTTTTCCGGTTATAGCGCACCACTCCCCAATGTTCATCGAATTTTGCTAGAAAATCTCGCTCAATTTAATTTACTATAATATAAGTTTGCCGAATGTTGCTTTTATTTTATATTTTCTCATTTCTTTTTTTCAACTTTCAATAGAATTACTTTTCCGGCGTGACAATATTTTCTTTTCAAGTACAAAAAAGGCTTTTCCTTTTTCAAGGAAAAGCCTTTTTCTATTATATCATTTTTAAAACTCCGCAGCTATTTTCATAAGGTGACAGCACATCTTTTTTGTTTTTTCAAAATCTTTTGTTTTTTCACCGGTTTTTTCATTCATATAAAGTTTACGGTTCACTTCCACCATAACACTGACAACTCTCCTATCCTTACCGTAATACTTTATTGGCGTTATGGCGCCGGAATATGGCGTGTTCACCCTTGGATGGTATCCAGCCTCCTTACATGCGGCGACCATTGCGTCACAAAGTGCTTTCGGGGTATGAAAAGGGTCGGTGCCAATGCAAAAA
>CAZNVF010000025.1:0-3005 GCA_964576395.1 uncultured Oscillospiraceae bacterium | reverse complement strand
GGACGGTCAAAAAGGCAATCAAGCTTTACTGGCCAAACTGAATTGAAGCTGTGGCCATCAAGTATGGTGCAACGGCCAAAATTCCCGAGCGCTGTATCGACCGCGGCAGTAAGCTTTGCATGATGAGGATCATAATATTCCTCAAGAATTTTATCGCGAAGCTTCTCATCATAGTTTCGAAGTTTTTTTCCAAACATTCCATGGGTATACATAAGCCCCTGACCGATTTTTGCGTTATATTCGTCCTTATCATCCCTGAAGCGCTCAACATCGCAAACAAGGCGGCTTACAGGATTTATTATTCTTGTTTTTGCAATACTGTCATCGCAAAAAAGCTCTGCAGTAAACGCATCAGTCATGGCAAGCTGCTGACGGCGAAGCTCCTTTTCGTCAATTAAAAAGCTCTTTTTAAATTCATCAGGAATGTAAAAAGAATTGTGGGGAATGTGCACTACAAAATGATAAAAAGACATATCTTCCCCTTTTAAAACCAATAACCTGAAATTTCTTTTGGAACCCACGGGCACCAGAAATCATGCGCCGGTGCGTGTATATTACGGAAAAATATCATATAGAAAATACACCATGCAAAAATAATGGCCGTTACTCCCCTTGCGATATAGTCTGCTTTTGTTGGGGGATTTTCACTGTACCACGTGCGTCTTTTATGTTTACCGTAACTTCTAAGATCCATGGAATTTGAGATGTTTTCAACCTTTGAAAAGCTGCTCATAAGCAGTGGTACAAGCATCATCACATACTGTTTTAGTTTTTTGCCAAGCGACACATGCTCAAGCTCAACACCGCGCATCTGCATAGAATTTTTTATATCGGTAAAATCCCTTGCAATATCAGGAATGGTGCGGAAAGCAAGAGAAACTATCGTACATACTTTATAAGGCAGATGTATTGCATTAAGCCCTGCCGCAAGCTCCGAAGGAGTTATTGAAAGTATAAAAAGCAAAGCGGAAGAAAGAGATACTGCTCTTTTGAAAAACATTGCCCACGCATACCAAAGAAGTTCCCAGCTCAAATAAAAAGTTCCCGATGGAGTTGACCAAAAAATATTTTCCATCCCGGTTTTTGTAAGGCCGGATTCCGGTGAAATTAAAATGACCATCAGGCTTCCCAAAAGGCCATTCATAACGAAGAGAAAAGCAAACATAAACGCAATCGGCTTCCAATTTGGCTTCATACTGGCAACACCTGCCATACACAAAAGGAATATCACAAACAGGACTCTAAAATCAAAAGTTGCGATTATAGTAGCAGTTATGGCAATAAAAGCAACAACTTTTGTTGCCCCATTGAGTTTATGTATGGGGGTGCTTCCTGGAACATAGTTAATAACAAAACGGTTATTCATCCGCCTTCACCATCCTTTCATAGCGAATAAAGTGCTCAATGAATTTTTCCGGCGGAATACTGAGCTTTTTAGCAAGAGTATAAAGGCTTGTCTGCTTCAAATTTGCGCGCTCAATTATATCATCGTTAGAAAGCACTGAATATACAGAATCATCAGCAATTATTTCACCATCGGCAAAAACTATAGCACGGTCTGTATTTTCAATGGCAAGATGCATATCGTGGGTGATAAAAATGATAGTCTTTCCGTATTCTGAGTTGAGACGGTTGATAAATTTAATAATATCTGTATAATGCCTGTAGTCCTGGCCTGCAGTGGGCTCGTCAAGAATTATAGTATCCGGGCCAAGAGCCATTATGCTTGCAACAGTGACACGTTTTTTTTGGCCATAACTTATTGCATCTACCGGCCATTTCCTCATGGAATAGAGGCCGCAGGCCTTCAGTGCGTTGGCCGCACGGCTGCTTATTTCCTCCTCAGGAAGATCACGCAGCCTAAGAGCGAGCTCCACCTCGTCTTTGATCACATCTTTGACTATCATCTGATTCGGCATTTGCATAACATAGCCGACCTGTTCGCCTATCTGTTTGATAGTAAATTTTTTGTAGTCCTTACCATTTATATATATATTGCCTTTGTCTGGGCGGTGGATGCCCGTTATAAGTTTTGCAAGGGTAGATTTTCCCGCCCCATTTTTGCCGACCACGGCAACTCTTTCCCCTTTATGGATAACGGCATTAAGGCCTTTTACTACAGTTTTTTTGTGTTCATACCCAAAGGTTACATCTTCAACTTTCAGCACCTCTTCTCCAGGTTTTCGCCTTATATCTGGAGTTTCTTCGCTGAAGAAAGCGTAAAGCTTATTTTTGTCATCTTCTGAAAGTTCAAGGCCCTGAATATCACAAAGTGTTTTATTTTCGGAAATATTGCATCCGGCATATTTCATTGCCGTAAGATAGAGCGGTTCACGTACCCCACTTTTCTGAAGAAGATCAGAGTTTAAAAGCTCAAGCGGAGTCATGTCTGCAATAATTTTTCCGTCTCCCATAAGGATTATTCTATCTACTGGGCGGTGCAAAACATCTTCAACGCGGTGCTCTATTATTATGACCGTTTTTGTTTTGTCTTCAGATATCTTATCAATCAGTTCTATAGCTGAAACGCCCATTCTTGGGTCAAGGGCCGCAAGGGGTTCGTCGAACATCATAATATTTACCTTATCCCCAATAACGCCGGCCAAAGCTACCTTCTGCTTTTGTCCGCCGGAAAGGTCGAAGGGAAGCTCTTTAAGGAAGTCCTGCATTCCAACAATTCCGGCAAATCGTTTTACCTCCGGAATCATAGCGTTCCGTGGAACCATTTCGTTTTCCATCGAGAAAGCAATATCCTCCCCAACCGAAAGACCAACAAACTGAGCGTTGCTATCCTGCAGGACCGTTCCGACCTCTTTAGAAAGCTCAAAAATAGAAAGGTTTTTGGTTTCCCTTCCGTTTACTTTACAGCTTCCTGTGATCTCACCTTCATTTGAAAAAGGTATAAGCCCGTTTATGCAACTCATCAACGTTGATTTGCCACAACCCGAAGGACCAAGAATAAGGATTTTTTCGCCCTCATATATTGTGAGATTTATGTTATAAAG
>CAZNVF010000024.1:0-14203 GCA_964576395.1 uncultured Oscillospiraceae bacterium | reverse complement strand
TTAAAAGCGCCCTTGCGCATTCTAGTTTTCAAGCTCTGTCATATTTAAATCTAATCTAAAACTATTTTAAATTACAAAAATATTTTATCTTAACATTTATAAAAAGGCAAGAAAAATGTGAAATTTAGGGCAAATATTCCAGCTTTCTTGAATTTATTTGAGAGCGGGAGTATACTTAATATATTATAGTTTTATAAAAAGGGCGGTGTAAGAATTGGGAAAAAATAAATATCCGCCAAGATTTTGGCCGGCGCTTATAATTTTTAGCCTTGCAGGTCAAGTGGCTTGGGTAGTGGAAAATATGTATTTCAACGTTTTTATTTATAAGATGTTCAATGCCACAGCATCAGAAATTTCAATAATGGTGGCAGCTTCTGCTGCTGCAGCAACCCTTACAACGATTTTTATAGGAGCCCTTTCCGACAAGCTCGGCAAAAGAAAGGTATTCATTGCCGGCGGGTATATTATTTGGGGCATATCCATTGCGAGCTTTGCGCTTATTCGTGAGGATATCATAAGCGCTGTTTTTCCGGCAGCTTCCGCGGCTTCGGTAGGTGTTTCCTTGGTAATAATAATGGACTGTGTGATGACCTTTTTTGGTTCCTCTGCCAATGATGCCTGCTTTAACGCATGGCTTACAGATTCAACCGAGGGCGCCGGCCGGGGCGCTGCGGAGGGCATTAATTCGATGATGCCGCTGCTTGCAATATTGGTGGTTTTCGGCGGGTTTATGGCTTTGGATCTTGATAAGGCTGAAAGCTGGACGGCCATCTTCCTTATTATCGGTGTGATCGTATTCCTAATAGGAATACTTGGAATTTTTCTTATAAATGAAAGCGGGGTAAAACGTCCGGAAAATCGAAATTATTTTGGCAATATTTTTTACGGCTTCCGCCCATCGGTAGTAAAGAAAAACCCATTGCTTTATATAACGCTTGTTGCCTTTGCAATATTCGGAATTTCAATACAGATTTTTATGCCATATCTTATTCTTTACTATAACGTGTCTCTCGGCATGGATAATTACGTTTTGATAATGGCTCCGGCCATTGTGATTGCCGCTGCCGTCACAGCAGTTTATGGAAGGGTATATGATAAATTAGGATTCAAAAAAACAATTATTCCTTCACTTGCAATGCTTTGTGCCGGTTACATATTGCTCTATTTTTTTAAAATTACAGCGCTTGTTTTCATTGGGTCACTGTTTATGATGTGCGGGTACCTGACCGGAATGGCGGTTTTTGGGGCAATGCTTAGGGATTATACACCGAAGGGCAAAGCTGGAATGTTCCAGGGCCTTCGCATAGTCGGTCAGGTGCTCATTCCGGGAATAATAGGCCCAACTATTGGAGCTGCGGTGCTCAAAAATGCAGAAACGATCATAAATGATGATGGAACAACATCTTTCATTCCAAATGTAAACATATTTCTTGCGGCACTTGCGGCTGTTGCCGTTATGTCGGTTGTGCTCGTGCCAGAATTTAAAATGCTTAAAAAGAAATAATAAAGCTAAAGCTAGCGGAAAAAGCTAGATTTATTTTTTAAAAGTAACAATAATAATAAATAGTAATGAAAAAAGGAGAGAATCTAGGCAGATGGAGCTTTCAAAGCGGGCCGAAAAAGTTATAGAGCGCCTTGAAAAGGCGAGTTTTGAAGCCTATGCCGTTGGAGGCTGCATAAGAGATAAGCTTCTTAAAGCGGAACCCAGTGACTATGATATAGCAACTTCAGCCTTACCTGATGAGATCAAAGCGGTTTTTTTCAAAGAAAAAACGGTTGAAACAGGAATAAAGCACGGAACGGTGACGGTTATTTTTGATGACGAGCCATTTGAAATAACCACCTTTCGGTTAGATTCAGAATACTGTGACGGCCGTCACCCAGAAAAGGTGGAATTCACAAAAAGCATAGAACAGGATCTTGCTCGCCGGGATTTTACTATAAATGCCATTGCTTATAACAATTATAATGGATTGGTAGATCCGTTTAGCGGCAAAAAGGATATAGAAGCTGGATTGATCCGTGCGGTGGGAGAGGCGGAGCAGCGCTTTAACGAGGACGCCCTTAGAATAATGCGTGCTCTGCGTTTTTCTTCAGTTCTTGGCTTTGAAATAGAGGAAAAAACAAAAAGGGCTCTTTTTGAAAAACGGGAGCTTTTACTAAAAGTCAGCGTAGAGCGTATTTCAGCGGAGCTTTTAAAGCTTCTTTGCGGAAGGAATGTAAGAAAGGTACTGCTAGAATATATAGAGGTGTTGGGAATTATTTTGCCAGAGCTTCTTCCTATGCGCAATTTTAATCAGCAAAACCCTTACCATATTTATGATGTGCTTGAGCATACAGCGGCAGTAGTAGAAAATGTTCCTCCAAAGCCTTTTCTCAGGCTGGCGGCACTGCTTCATGATGTTGGAAAGCCCGACTGTTTTACAACCGATGGGAATGGTACTGGGCATTTTTACGGTCACGCAGAATTAAGTGCAGAAAAGGCAGAAATTATTTTAAGGCGGCTGAAGTTTGCTTCGGAAATAAGAAAAGAAGTGACGGGTCTTATAAAATATCACATGGTAAAAATTGAGCCAACCCCAAAAGCCATAAAGCACGCCCTAAATAAATTTACACCGGAACTTTTCTTTGAACTTATAGAATTAAAACGTGGGGATGCTTTAGGGTGCAATCCAGCTTATCCCTTTAATGAGGACTATTATGAAACACTTAAAAACATTGCTAAAGAGATAATTGAACAGAAACAGTGCTTTTCACTAAAAGATCTTGCAGTGAATGGTGATGACCTTATTGCAGCAGGATTTTGTTCCGGCAAGAAACTAGGTAAAACGCTTGATACACTTCTCAGAGCGGTTTTAGACGAGAAACTGCCAAATGAAAAATTAGCATTACTGGATTTTATAAAAAAACGTTAGCATGACTTTTTTATTGTATTTTGCTTGGAAGTGGAAAATGAGGTATCTCTGGCAAACAAGGATCAAAACTTAAAAAAGGCTTTATTATGCGAATTGTAAGTGAATTATAATTATAAATATATAATTTAAAATATAATATTTATAATTATTTTGCGGAACTTGCAAACTGCATGTGTGCTGAATATGGACATTTCCGATTGGCGGAAGTATAATAAAAAATATTCTATATTTATTTGGATGTTAAGAAAGGTGAATTTTAAAATGAACAATAAAGAACTTGTGGCCGCAGCCATTGAAGAAGGCTTTAATAAGGCGGCGGTTATTGATACCAGCAAAATAGTTTTTAACGAGGCGTTTCGCCCCTACTGTGCCGAGAATATTTGTGGTAAATACGGTGTAAACTACTCATGCCCACCGGACTGTGGAACGCCGGAAGAGATGAAAAACCGTGTGACCGCACATAAGCATGCAATAGTTTTACAAACTCTATGGCAAATAGACCCAAAGGACAGCAAAGCCGTGAAAGAATCGAAAAGCATACATAACGCTTCGGCCCTACGCCTTATGAAGAAGTTACGGGCAGCTGGTCATGACGGGTTTGTGGTGGGCTCCAGCGGCTGCGCCCTTTGCAATCCCTGTGCTATTACTGAGGGGAAAAGCTGCAATTTTCCAGACATGCAGTATTCCTGCATGTCTGCATTTTGCGTCTATGTAAAAAAGCTTGCCGATGACTGCAAAATGGAATATAATTGTGAAAAAGGTAGCGTTGCCCTTTTTGGAATGTATGTCTGCGACTGAAATGAAATGTCCGATTTCGGCGGAAAGAGCGGGGAATTTTGAAAAAACACACCCCTTCTCTTTGCGCTGTTTTTATATACAACCGATTTAAAAGGAGAGTAATGAATGAAATTTGTAATAGAGCACCTTGCTAAACGGTTTGATAAAAAAGAAGTGCTGAAGAACATAGATTTTTCTTTTGAAAGCGGAAAAATATACGGCCTTTTGGGGCGCAATGGGGCGGGAAAGACAACTCTTTTCAATTGTATAAATGGGGATTTAAAATTTGACAGCGGAAGTTTTTACATTGAAGAAGAGGGAAAAGGCGTAAGGTTACCCCGGAGGATATAGGCTATGTGCTTTCAACGCCAACGGTACCGGAATTTCTTACGGGAAGAGAATTTTTAAAATTCTTTCTGGATATAAACGAAAGAAACATTAGAGATACCCGCACAATAGATGAATATTTTGACTATATGAGCATAATGCCTGAAGACAGGGATAAGCTTCTCAAAGACTATTCACACGGAATGAAAAATAAAATGCAGATGCTCATCAATATCATAGCAAAGCCTAATGTGCTTTTGCTTGATGAACCTCTCACCTCACTTGATGTTGTGGTAGCAGAAGAGATGAAAGAACTTCTTCGTTCGATAAAAAACGGAAGGATAACCATCTTTTCTACCCACATAATGGACCTTGCCCTAGATATTTGCGATGAAATAGTCCTTTTAAGCCACGGTGAACTTGAAATTGTGGATAAGGAGGACCTTGACAGCCAAAAATTTAAAGAAAAGATAATTGCTGCTCTTAAGGTGGAAGTTTTATGACAAGAACTCTTGCAATGTCCTTCTCGCTGAAAAATACTTACAGAGTAAATGCAATACTATATTCCATAAAACAGATACCTATAATCAAAAAGATTCTGCCAGATTCAGTATATCAGGTAGAGGGTTTGAAAATTTTCGCCAATGTCCTCTCTGTAATATGGGAGATAATTTTGACCTTCAGCGGGAAGCTTATATATTTCTTTGTTATGCTTTTTGGTGCCGTCCATCTCTATTCGGAAGGAAATAATGGATCGTTTTTTTCCATATTCTTTTGTTTCTCACTGTGATAGGTGCGTTCAGCAACACCTACATGTTTAACCCAACAAAAGACAAATATTATGCCATAATCCTTCTGAGAATGGATGCAAAAAAATATACTCTTTTAACTACAGCTACGCCATAATTAAAGTGATTGTGGGATTTTGCCTATTTGGAATTATTTTTGGCCTTCTATCGGGAGCACCGTTCTGGGCCTGCCTTTTAATACCATTTTTTGTTGCAGGGCTAAAAATAAGCGTGGCGTCGCTTTCCCTATATATTTATGAAAAAAGGGGGATCATACCTAATGAAAACAGGTTTGACCTTCTTAAATGGATTTTGATATTTTTCTGTTTTGGAGCAGCCTATGGTCTTCCGCTTATTGAAGCGGTAATCCCGCTTGGGGTCTCGGTAGGGGTGATGCTTCTTTTCGCCGTTTTGGGTGTATTTTCGGTTAAAAAAATAATTGCTTTCAATGATTACAGAGCGATATATAAAGAGATTCTTACGGACAATATTAACCGCATTGAAAATGCCAAAGCTGAAACTAAAACTCAAAGCCAAAAAGTTATTTCAACGGATGAAAATATCAAAAGTAACAAAAGCGGCTTTGAGTTTTTGAACGAGCTTTTTATAAAACGCCACAAAAAAATACTTTGGAGATCGTCACAGCGAATATCATTAATATTGCTATGTATTGTGGCGGCAGCGTTTTTAGTTATTCATTTCTTTCCGGAGGACAATAAGGAGATAAACGAGCTCATAATGAGTTTTTTACCTTATTTTACTTTTATAATGTATGCTATAAACCGCGGAACAGGTTTTACTCAGGCTCTTTTTATGAACTGTGACCACAGCCTTTTGACATATTCTTTTTATAAAAAACCAGGTTTTGTTTTAAAACTGTTTTGGATACGTCTTAAAGAAATAATTAAAGTAAATCTTTCTCCTGCAATAATAATCGGTGGAGGACTTTCCGGGCTGCT
This sequence comes from uncultured Oscillospiraceae bacterium, assembly GCA_964576395.1. Taxonomy (GTDB): domain Bacteria; phylum Bacillota; class Clostridia; order Oscillospirales; family Ruminococcaceae; genus UMGS1668. Next base: position 8,437 of record CAZNVF010000024.1, on the reverse strand, counting down.
TTATGTTTCAGGCGGAACGGATGACCCGATAAACTACGCTATAATGTTTATTTCAGTAATTTGTATGAGCATATTTTTTTCAATGCACTATTTGACAGTATATTATCTTCTTCAGCCATATAATGCCGGAACGGAAATAAAAAGTGGAGTTTATCAAATAATAATGGCGCTTACCTATTTTGTATGTTATATTTTGATGCAGGTCAGAATGCCAACAAAAATATTTGGGCTTGCAGCCATAGCTTTTTGTGCGGTTTACTGTGTTTTAGCGAGTATCATTGTCTATAAATTTGCTCCAAAAACTTTTAAAATAAGAATGTAAAATTAAATAAAAAATAATAAACTGTCGTTTCAATTGACGTTTTAGTCTTTGACACGGCAGTTTTTTACAATTTTGACGGTGCTGTTGTGACGGCCATTTTGCTGCCTTGCTTTGCTCAGCGATAAAAAGGCCTAAAGCGTATTTTCGTTAACAAAAATTTTACATAAAATATTCCCAATAAGCTACTTTATTATCCAATTATTATTAAAAATGCCTTGAAGTATTTGGTGATTTGTCGTAAAATACAAAAGTATAAAGTTGCCCTTTAATTTCAAGGAGGATAAAAATGAAGAAACGTCTATTTTGTTTGGTACTTGCGGCAATTATGGTAGTACTTATGCTTCCAATGACATCTCTTGCCGTCGAATCTATTCCAGAGGTTTATGTTGGAAGAGAATTTAACTCAATAATAGGTACAGCTGTTGACGCTGTCAGTTTTACTTACAGTGGAAAAATTCCTGAAGGTCTCACCATCAGTGGTTCCTACCACAGAAGCAATAAATATGATGCTGAAATACTTTCAATAAAGCTCTCCGGCACTCCTACTAATACTGGAACCTATAACTTTGAAGTAAAATGTAAAAACACCGCTGGAACGGTTACCAGCACGCTTTCTTATAGCGTTACTGTAGGGGCGGAAGCACCTTTTGACCGTTTTAACCCCAACACATTTTCTATTGACGCGTGGCCCACAAAGACCACCTACTATCTTGGCGATACTTTAGACACCACCGGCCTTAAGGTCACAGCTACAGTCTACAAACATGTAAGCGGTGACAATTATAAAGAGATACCTAATTATGATATTACAAATCTTTGCTGGTGCGACCCTACAGTTTTTACTTTTGATGAGGCACAAAATGTAACTGTTTCCTGCACGCTTCCTAATATGAGCGGGGAGCTTGAAACGGCAAGCGATACTTTCCGTGTGGATTTTAAATATGCTGATGCAAACACTGTCACTAGCATAGCTGTTCTTTCAAAACCTACCAAACTTACATATACTGTGGGCGACACCCTTGATACTTCCGGCCTCACGCTTCGCCTCACTAAAGGCCAAGGCGCAACCGAGGACGTAACCGAAGGCTTTACCTGTGATGTAACTACGCTCAATACTGTGGGAACTCAGACTGTTACTGTAACTTATGGCGATAAAACCGCTACTTTTAATGTGACTGTTACAGAAGTAATCCCCACCTCAAGCAGCAACTCCTCGTCAAGCAGCTTATCGTCATCCTCTGTTCCGGAAAGCTCCTCCGAGCCGGAATCTTCCTCTGTTCCAGAATCTTCTTCCGAACCGGAAAGCTCCTCCGAGCCGGAATCTTCCTCTGTTCCGGAATCTTCTTCCATACCGGAGTCTTCCGAATCCGAGCCGGTTGTTGATGCTGATGTAGAGCCGGAACCCGAAGAAACAAAAGAAGGAATCCCCTTCTGGGTATGGATTATAGTTGGCCTTTTGGTAATTGCCGTTGCTGCAGCTGTAGGCCTTTTCTTCATTGGGAAGAAGAGCATAGACGAATAATTAAAATAATGCAAAAAGCGCCTTTTTTGAGGCGCTTTTTTTGTTTTACCATTAGTTTATTCCAAGTTTCTCTTTTGGATCGATAAATTTGCCATCTTGTTTCATTGCAAAATGGATGTGAGAATTTTCGCCTATCTCTGCAAGGTTGGTTTCCCCAACAGTGCCAATGACGTCACCGGCTTTGACCTCGTCACCAACGGCTACTGCCGCAGGATCTGTAAGGCCACTATAAATGGTTACGATATTATCACTGTGCCCTATTTCAACCATAGTGCCCCAAAGAGGATCGTTAGTAACGCTCTTAACTGTCCCATCCGCGGCGGCTTTTACCTCTGTTCCAACGGCGGCCTCAATATCAATGCCGTCATGGGTACGCCATTCATTTATGCTCTCGTATTTTACAAGTTCGCCACCGCTGAATTCTTTGGTGACGTTTCCATTAAGCGGCATGGAAAAGCTCTGTTTACTGCTAAAAAAGCTAAGAGTGTCCTCCTCCTCCTCATTGCTGCTTTCTGAGGACTGTTCTGAAGAGGAAGAGTCGCTTTGGTCGCTATCATCCACTTTAATGTTCTCTTGGGCTTTGTCTACATCCTGAACATCAAAAACGGAACTATTGGGAACATACTCATTGTCGGTCGTCTCCTTTACAGGAACATTATTCTCCTTTTCACCGACTGAACTTATAGTCTTGTCAACGGTAATCCAGGCAGCGGCTGCTGCACCCACGAGACAGAGGGCCAGAGCGACGTAAAAGCCGCGCCCGGACATGAAACGGGCAAATGCGCCGTTTCCACTGCTGTTTTTCATTATTCAAACCACCTTTTTTAAGATCCTTTGCTTTTATTTTTGCCATGATTTTTTGGAATATACAAAATCTGATCCTGCTTTAGAGGATATATTATCCTTTTTGGATGCCGACCTCTGGGTCCGGACGGAAAAGCAGCGAAAAGCTCCAGATTCCTCCAAGCCCTACAAGCACATATACAGCGCGGCTGAACGCGCTTGCAGAACCAAATATCCAAGAAACAAGGTTGAAATTAAAAATTCCCAAAAAGCCCCAGTTTAGTGCTCCTATAACTACAAGAACAAAAGCAAGTCTGTCTATTATTGAAATTCCATTCATTTTTAACATCTCCAAATTTTTTTATTTTGGGAATATTGTTAGCTCTTTTTTTGAAAATATACCGTAAAAGCGTTTTACAAACACCGTGATAATATGTTATATTATATTAGTTAAATAAATATTTTAGCGGCTTTTGCCGCAAAACTGAAATTTTTGGCCTGTTAGGGCTTGCTTTTACAATAAATCATGAAAGAGAACAGATATGAAATTAAAAAGAATCATTTCGATTTTACTTGCTGGAACAGTTATTTTTCAACTTGGCACCGTCGCTATGGCTGAGACTGCCCCCGCTTTTGATATAATTTCCGAGGCATGGTGTGTTGCTGACGCGGACACTGGACAACTTCTTATAGGTGGAAATGCCAATAAACGCATGGAGCCTGCGAGCATAACAAAGATATTGACCTGCGCTTTGGCTCTGGAGGCACTTGACCCAAATGACAGTTATACATTCTCGACGGAGGCTGCCTCATACGATAAGACCTCTACTCATCTTGCTTTCAGTGAGGGAGAAACCTGCAAAATCGAGGATTTGCTTTATGGTGCGATGGTGGAATCAGCCAACGACTGCGCTATGGGCCTTGCGGACGCTGTTTCAGGCAGTCAGCTTGATTTTGTGCGTCTTATGAACCAAAAGCTTGCGGAGTTAGGTTGCACCGGCAGTCATTTTGCCAATTCTACAGGAATGCCTGATGCAAACCACTATACCACTGCTAAAGATATGGCAATTATCACAAAATATGCGCTTTCAGTAGAAGGATTTGAGACATATTTTAACGCTTGGGAGTGGACAATTCCCGCTACAAATAAAAACACTGAACGCACATTTGGCACACACCACAGCATGATAGTTGGCAGTGAAAACAACAGCGCGTATGGCTACGATCCTGCTACCGGTGGCAAGCTGGGCTGGACCGAAGAGGCCTTACACACTGCGGTCACCGTTGCTGAAAAGGATGGTCTTCGCCTTATATGCGTTGTACTCAAGAGCCAAAATAAATATGCAAAGTATAAGGACTCTATAGCCCTTTTTGATTACTGCTTTGACAATTTCTATAAAATTAAAGTGCCTGTGGCGGTGACGCAAAAAGAGATTCCCATCTATGAGGATGGCGAACTTTACGGGAAAATGGTCGTTCACCCAATGGCCGAAGTGGAGGTCGTGGTGACGGATGGACTTACGAAAGATGATATCACTTGTAAAATGAGTCTTCCGGACTCGTGCGAGTTGTCTGAAGTGAGCACCGTAGCACTGGAGATATCCTTCGGCAAAACGAGCACGGCAATGAGCACAGAACCTTTTACGATTTCGCCCACATATCATATTATTAAGGAATCTGCCGTGGTAGAGGCTGATGCTGCGGTGGAAGAAAAGAACGGATCTATTTTTAAAGCATGGTACTTCATAGCTATTCCACTGGGAATATTCTTCTTTTTGGTTGTGGCAGTGCTTGTAATTCGAGCATATAATATAAGAAAATACCGCCGCCTGCGACGCCACCGCCATTATAGCCGACTGAAACACAACTGAAATTTCAGTATTCTTGTATTGCGGATCGCCTGGCTTTTTGAAGGGATGTTTGCTAAACGTCTGCAAGTTTTTGATTCCAATGAAAGTCAAATTGAAGAACTTAAAATAAAATTCCTCTTGAAATACTTTGCACGATGTGTTATATTAACATTAATATTTTAAAATGCGATGACTGGGAGAAGTAACCGTGCTCCCTTCGGTAACAGAGAGAAAGGCTCAGCGCTGGAAGCCTTTTTGCCGAAACGCGGCGAAATGCACCCGAGATGCACAAAAAGGGAAAAGCAAAGCCCATACTTTGCCAATTATCTTTTTGCGGTAGGTCCCCGTTAAAGGACCGGGGCATTGCGCCATGCGCAGCGCCCGGCAAGTTATAAATCGGAGTGGAACCGCGATTTGTTTTGATCATCCAAGCCGCCTCCGGTCACAATACCAGTGACCGGAGGTGGCTTTTATTATTATACTTTAGCGTGCTAAGCTAAATACGCTGAACGAAATCGCTTAATATAAGGTTTTTGGTCAAAAAATAGAGCTTGATTTTCAAAGCAGAGGGATGTTAATAATAAATAATACAATTAAATGATAGTATAGAAATAAGAGAAAGGTTCTTGAAAAATACGGAATGTAGTTATGAGTATAACTGATTCTAAAAAGGTGAGAGAATATACCCTAAGGTGCATCAAAATGGACTAAAACAAAGGTTTAAAAATACCTTTGGGTACTACTAACTAATTTTATGGAGGTCATATTTATGTTTAGCGGCCTTAAAAAAGATATAGACGCGGTCAGGGAGCGCGATCCTGCTGCGCCGGGAGCTCTTCAGGTTCTTATCCTGTATCCTGGACTTCATGCCATAATGTGGCATCGACCAGCCCATTGGCTTTGGAACCATCGCTGCTGCTTTTTGGCGCGGCTTCTTTCTCAGATTGTCCGCTTTTTTACCGGGGTTGAGATCCATCCAGCGGCAAAGCTTGGCCGGGGAATACTTATAGACCACGGCGCAGGTGTTGTCATTGGCGAAACTGCTGAAGTTGGAGACGGCTGTACGCTTTACCAGGGAGTGACCCTGGGAGGAACGGGAAAGGAAATTGGTAAGCGCCACCCAACTCTTATGAAGAATGTCATGGTGGGATGCGGAGCAAAGGTGCTTGGCCCGTTCACTGTCGGCGAAGGAGCTAAAATAGCCGCCGGGGCGGTGGTGCTCAGCGAGATACCTGAGCACGCAACAGCCGTGGGCGTTCCCGCCAGGGTGGTGAGTCAATATGGACACAAGGTTGATCCAATTGATCAGGTTCACATTCCGGATCCGGTTTCTCAGGAGCTTTGCATCCTTCGAATGGAAAATGAAAAACTTGAAAAGGAACTAGAGGAACTTCGCTCTGCCAGTGCAAAATGACTGAACGTCAAAGATCTGCCTTTTGCGGGAGGAAAACCGCTGGTCAGCGGCTTTCCTCTGAGGTAGCAAGCATATATTCTGTTTGTGCGCTTTTGTGCGCTACATATACATATAAATAATAAAGCAATATCATAAATATAAAAAGGAGACCTAAAACCATGAAAGTTTTTAACACCCTGACAAGGCAAAAGGAGGAGCTTGTGCCTATAACGCCCGGCGAATATAAGATTTACGCCTGCGGCCCGACGGTATATAACTACATCCACATTGGCAATGCCCGCCCAATCTGCATTTTCGATGTACTTCGCCGCTATCTTGAATACCGCGGCAACAAGGTGACTTTCGTTCAAAATTTTACCGACGTTGACGACAAAATCATTCGCAAAGCTAATGAAGAGGGAATATCCCCCCACGAGGTGGCCGAAAAATATATTGCGGAATATAAAACCGATGCTGCAGGTCTTGGTGTGCGCAAAGCTACTATCCACCCTAAGGCAACCGAGAATATGGAGCGCATTATAGAAATAGTAAAAACTTTGGAAGATAAAGGATTTGCCTATGTACTTGAAGACGGCAGCGTATATTTTCGTGTTCGCAGATTCAAAGAGTATGGCAAGCTTTCCCACCAGAGTGTGGATGACCTTGAATCCGGCGCACGCATAGATGCCGACGACCAGAAAGAGGATCCGCTGGATTTCTGCCTTTGGAAAGCTGCAAAGCCCGGCGAGCCTTATTGGGAATCGCCTTGGGGTAAAGGCCGCCCCGGCTGGCACATTGAATGCTCTGCAATGATAAGAAATTATCTTGGCGAGACAATAGATATACACTGTGGCGGTCAAGACCTTATCTTTCCTCACCATGAAAATGAGATAGCCCAGGGTGAGTGCTGCACCGGCAAGGAATATGCTCACTACTGGATGCACAATGGCTACATCAATGTGGACAATGTCAAAATGAGTAAATCTCTCGGCAACTTTTTTACTGTTCGCGATGTGGCGGAAAAATACGGCTACGAGCCCATTAAATTCATGATGATACAGGCCCATTATCGCATGCCGCTCAATTATACCGTCTCAGTAATTGAGTCATGTAAAGCAGCGCTTGAGCGTATGTATACATGTCGCGACAACCTCGATTTTGCCATAGGAAATGCCCCTGCCGAACCGCAGGGAGGCGAGGCGGAGATGTTCTCTAAGCTTGATTCTTTCCGTGAAAGGTTCATCGCCGCCATGGATGATGATCTCAACACCGCCGACGCGGTAGCGGTTATTTTCGATATGGTCAGAGAAATAAATACCTATGCTGCTACTCCACACGCCAAGGACTCCCTTGAGGCGGCAGCGAAACTGTTTGACGAACTGACCGGCGTTCTGGGCATACTTTATAATAGGGAAAAAGAGAGCCTTGACAACGAGGTAGAGGACCTTATAGCCGCCCGCCAAGCCGCGAGAAAAGAAAAAAACTGGAAAGAAGCAGACCGTATACGCGACGAACTGAAAGCTATGGGAATAGTCCTTGAGGACACCCCGCAGGGCGTAAAATGGAAAAAAGTATAAAATATAACGCCCTATGTTGCCAATGAAACATCAAAATATTAAAAAAGCACCGGAAGGGAGAGGCTACATAAGGAAGTAGCGTCTCCTTTAGGCTTTGTGTAATCAGCCAGAGTGATTGAATTGTAGGGAAAATTCAAATCATAACGGGGGATTACACAATTGATAAGTACATTTATGATGGAAAAGGGTCTTTGGTTTAAGCTGCAAGACGAATACCGTTTGCCTTACCTTACCGCTCGAGGAGGAAAAGCCCATCGGGATATGGGAACAGCGACATTTACGGTATATCAAGGAGCATAAGCGACTGTTCTACTTCAATTTGCTGACAAGTAGAGGGTTAAATAGCTATTTTGCCTATATAAACGAACAGGCAGAGGAATTGTTCATTCGGTTGGTAAAACAACTTGCCGAAAAAAAGTATAATAGAAGAACTCAAAAGCACCAACCAAATGGTTTGGATTGGCACCATGAATAACATGCGGGCAAGAGCAAGGAAAACTGTTCATACAGACATAGTTTACACATAATCACACTTTTGAAGCGGTATGGGGATACTAATGCCGCTTCTTTTTCCTAGCTGCGCAGTGGATTTTTTCACAAATCTGAGGTACAATCGTTCCATGCCTGAGAGACAGATTCATAAGTTGACGGGCTGACTGTTTTTTAAAATCAATGAATAATAAAGGAAATAATAAAAAGCACAGTGGCATATTTGCCGCTGTTATTATTGCATTTGTTTTTGTAGGAATATCGCTTTTAGTAAATAATTTTATACATAGTGTTCCTTGGTTTTGTTTTAGTAGCGCATTAAGGCTGATTTTTGGAGTTTTTATTCTTATAATCGGGAAAAAACTATATGGAAATAGTATAAAAGAAATATTCAGTTTGGACAGAGGAAAAGTTGCAATCATAGCAGGCTTGGGATTTATAGTATATTTTATTTATTACCTTATTAACTTAATTTGGGGTATAAAAACAATTACAGGCCTT
>CAZNVF010000023.1:0-14264 GCA_964576395.1 uncultured Oscillospiraceae bacterium | reverse complement strand
GTATTCAATAAGCATCGCCAAAAAATCGGCGCAGATTTTCCTGCGCCGGTACATATTTGGGCGAAATGCTCAAGGAGATAGTCAAAAAGCTGGCTTAGAATGAAGATATTGGTACCCCAGAAGATGTATAAATGCCTTTTATATAAAAATACATTTGCCGCGGCAGAACTTGCCGCGGCTTTTTGTTTTCGTGTAAATACAGGAGGAAAAGTGCCCATCCTGCAAAACTTCATTTTTGGAACAATTTTTAGGTTTTGAATTAAAACATAGCAAAATGAAGTTCAAACTGCAAAAAAACAAATAAAAACAACTTTTTTATCGGTTTTATATATTGATTTTTGCAAGAATTGCTGATATCATTTGTCATATAGGAAAATAAAGCTCAGCGGAGGAAAGAACAATGAATAAAGATTTTTTGCATAAGATATCCGAAAACATGCATACTTTTTCAAAAGGACAAAAACGGATAGGGAATTTTATTCTTTCCCATTATGACAAAGCTGCGTTTATGACAGCCGCAAAGCTTGGCGAGGCTGTAGGCGTGAGCGAATCAACAGTAGTGCGGTTTGCTTCAGAACTTGGTTATGACGGCTACCCGGAACTACAGCGCGCACTTCAAGAGATAATAAAGAATAAACTTACCGCTGTTCAGCGTATCGAGATCGCCAGCGACAGAATGGCAAATTCCGACGTGCTCACAAAGGTGCTCAATATGGATATTGAAAAGATCCGCCGCACATTGGAGGATACCTCAGTTGAGGAATTTAACAGGGTGGCAGACGCCATTGTTGACGCGAAACACATATATATTCTTGGAGTAAGAAGTTCTGCCTCTCTTGCAAGTTTTATAAGCTTCTATTTCTATAAAATTTTTGACAACGTAAGAAATATTGCCACATCGAGCACCAGCGAAGTATTTGAGCAAATAATGAATATTACCGAAGGAGATGTTTTTATTGCCATTACATTTCCGCGGTATAGCAAGCGTACAATAAAAGCGGCAAAATATGCTCATGATAAAGGCGCGACAGTAATTGCCATTACTGATAGCCACAGCGCACCAATAATTGAATATAGCGACAGGATACTTCTTGCGCGGAGCGACATGGCTTCGTTTGCTGATTCCCTTGTGGCGCCGCTTTCGCTTATCAATGCTCTTATTGTTGCTATAGGTATTCGCCGCAGGAGCGAGATTTCTGCAACATTTAACCAGCTTGAACGTATATGGGATGAATACGAGGTTTATGAAAAGAGTGACGACGACGAAAGTGGGCTTTGATTACGACGTTATTGTAGTGGGCGCAGGCGCGGCTGGCTGCGTTGCGGCTGGTTATGCAGCGCAAAATGGTAGAAGGGTGCTTGTTTTGGATCGAAACAAACGCCCGGCAAGAAAAATTCTGGTGACGGGAAAGGGCCGCTGCAATGTTACAAACAACTGCGAACCGGAGGAATTTTTCCGCCATGTGCGTAGCAACCCGCGCTTCCTTTACAGTGCTTTAAACCGTTTTGCGCCAAAAAAGACCATGGAGTTTTTTGAAAAGCTTGGGGTGACCCTTAAAACTGAGAGGGGAAGAAGGGTGTTTCCGGCCTCGGATAAGGCTATGGACATTGCGGATGCTTTGCAGCTTTTTATGAAAAATAAGAATATTACGCTTGTCCAAGGCAGGGCAAAAAAACTTGTGCTCGAAGATGGCGTGATTGTTGGTGTTCTTACAGAAGGCAACGAGTTTTACCGTGCTAAAAAGGTGATAATTGCAACCGGGGGCCTCAGCTACCCGCTTACAGGATCCAGCGGGGACGGTTACGAGCTGGCCCGTCAGGCAGGCCACACAATAGTCCCTACAAGGGCTTCGCTTGTGGGGATTTCTACCGCAGAGAACCTTTCTGAAGCGGCTGGTCTTTCGCTAAAAAACGTTGCTTTGCGCCTTTATGATTTGGAAAAGAAAAAACCACTCTACGAAGGACTGGGCGAGATGTTGATAACCCACGAGGGGGTTTCGGGACCACTGGTGCTAAGCGCCAGTTCGTTTATGAGCACTGGTGCGGAAAATTACCGGATGGAGCTGGATCTCAAGCCTGGGCTTTCAATGGAGGAGCTTGACGCAAGGGTGCTGCGGGACTTTGCGGATAAAAAGAACCGCGACCTTATAAATTCACTGGGCGAACTGCTGCCGCATAGTTTTATACCTTATGTGGTGGCTCAGAGCGGTGTTGCGCCAGAAATAAAAGTTAACCAGATAACCAAAGAGCAGCGAAAGGCCATTTGCAAGTCAGTAAAAGCATTTCCACTGACGCCAAAAGCTTTAGATGATGTTGAAACGGCAATTGTAACTGCCGGCGGTGTTTCAGTAAAAGAGATCGACCCAAAGACAATGGAATCGAAGCTTTTGCCAGGACTGTTTTTTGCAGGCGAAGTGCTGGATCTTGACGCTGAAACTGGCGGCTATAACTTACAAATCGCTTTTTCAACAGGTCATGTTGCTGGAACGTCAGTTTAGTAAACAGTAAACCGTGCTCTTAAGGAGAATTGATATGAAAGTTGCAATAGATGGCCCGGCAGGAGCCGGAAAAAGTGTTTTGGCCAAAGCGGCGGCCAAAGATCTTGGTTTTATATATGTTGATACCGGGGCGCTTTACAGGGGTATAGGATTTTATGCCTTGCGGGTGGGAGTAAGCCCCAATGTTGAAGCAGAAGTGATACCTATACTGGGTGAAATAAAAGAGGAAATCCGGTTTATTGACGGCGAGCAGCATGTTTTCCTAAACGGGGAAGATATTTCGGACTTTATACGCACGGAAGAGGTCTCAAAAGCGGCTTCGGATGTTTCAGCCATACCCGCGGTACGTGATTTCCTTTTTGATATACAGAGAGAAATTGCTGAAAAAAACGACGTCATAATGGACGGCCGTGATATTGGCACAGTGGTCCTTCCGGACGCTGAGCTTAAAATTTTTCTTACTGCAAGGCCGGAAGTGCGGGCAAAACGCCGGCAAAAACAGCTTGAGGAAAAGGGTATATACCTGAGCTTCGAAGAAGTGCTTGAGGATATAAACAAACGGGATTATAATGATTCACACAGAGCTTTCCGCCCGCTTAAACAAGCGAAGGATGCCATACTTGTGGACAATTCGGATATGACGCTTGAAAGCGACATAAAGAATATTGAGAATATTATTATGGAGGCAAAATGCAAATAAAACTTGCAAAATCTGCGGGGTTTTGTTTCGGTGTAAAGCGTGCCGTAGGCATTGCCGAAAAATATGCAGAAGAGGGAATTCCTGCGGTTACCCTTGGGGAGATTATACATAATCCCTTTGTGGTGGAGGAGTTGAAAAGCAAAGGAATATATCCGATAGAGGATATTTCACAATGCCCAAAAGGGGCAACAGTAATATTGAGGTCACACGGTGTTCCAGTTGAGGTAATAGACGAACTTGAAAAAAAGTGTATTCCGTACGAGGACGCCACATGCCCTTTTGTGGCCAGAATACATAAGATAGTTGCAGAACGTACTGCTGCTGGCGACGTCGTAATAGTAACCGGGAACCCCGATCATGCGGAGGTAAAAGGAATTCTAGGGCACGCAAAAGGCGAAGTGTTTGTGGTAAGGAACCTGTCCGAACTGGAAGAGTTTGTAAATAAAGAAAAAAATTTTTGTGCAAAATGTCACACTTTGGTCTCTCAAACTACGTTTTTAAGAGCCGAATGGGAAAAATGTGAGAAATTTTCAAAAAAGGTATATACAAATTTATTAATTTTTGATACAATATGTCATGATGCTTATACTAAACAATTGGAGGCAAATACCCTTTCGCAGGAATGTGATAAAATGATTGTCATCGGCGGAAGGAACAGCTCCAACACTGCAAGGCTTTGTGAAACTTGTGCTGCCAACTGTCCGACCGTTCTGGTCGAGTATCCATCAGAGCTGAGGCCGGAAGATTGGAAAAATTGCAAGGCAATAGGTGTCACTGCCGGAGCGTCCACTCCATCCGGCAAAATTAAGGAGGTACTACAAACCATGAGTGAAAACAGAGTAGAAGAAAACAACTTTGAGGAGATGCTGGAGCAGTCTTTCAGGGATGAGGAATCCAAGTATGTCAGAAACGGCGAAAAGGTTCAGGCCACTGTTATGGTAGTCAAAGATACCGAGATCGTTGTTAGTGTCGGTAGCAAACATACTGGGTTTGTTTCTTCTGAAGAACTTACCGATGACCCCAACGTTAAGCCCGCCGATATCGTCAAAGTGGGCGATGAAATTACCCTCAAAGTTCTGCACGTAAATGATGCCGAAGGCACCATGGTCCTTTCCAAAAAGAAAGTTGATGCAGAGAAAAACTTTCAGCATGTTGAAGAGGCAGCTGGAACCGACGAAATTTTGGAAGGAACTGTTGTTGAAGTTGTCAAGGGCGGCGTAATCGTCGTTACCGATGGCGTGCGTGTTTTTGTCCCTGCTTCTCAGGCAACGGCCTCCCGCAATGAGCCTCTTGAAGGGCTTCTAAAACAAAATGTAAGATTTAGAGTCCTTGAAGTTAATACCCAGCGTAGGCGCGCAATTGGTTCTATACGCAGTGTTCTTGCCGAGGAAAGGAAAGCTAGACAGGAGGCATTCTGGAACAGTATCGAAGTTGGCCAGAACTTCCAGGGCAAGGTAAAATCCCTTACTTCTTACGGCGCGTTTGTTGACCTTGGCGGTGTAGATGGAATGGTTCACGTATCTGAACTTTCATGGCTCCGCGTTGCGCATCCTTCCGACATTGTTAAAGTTGGCGACGTTCTCGATGTATATGTAAAGGACGTTGACAAAGAAAATAAGAAAATAAGCCTTGGCTACAAAAAAGAAGAGGACAACCCTTGGGAAATCCTTAAGAGAGATTACCCCGTTGGTTCAACTGCAAAGGTCAAAATTGTCAACATTACAACTTTTGGCGCATTTGCAAACCTTATTCCCGGAATCGACGGCCTAATCCATATCTCCCAGATATCTTATGAGAGAGTTGCAAAACCCCAGGATGTTCTTTCTATCGGCCAGGAAGTTGAAGTCAAAATCACCGACATCGATTTTGAAAAACATCGCGTAAGCTTCTCTATCAAAGCTCTTCTTGAACCTCCGGTAAAAGAGGAAGCTCCCGCTGAAAAAGGATCTGAAGAGGAAGCTCCCGCTGAAGAATGATTTAGTTGATTACATAAAACCCCGCTGTTATAGCAGCGGGGTTTTATATTACTGTAAGGCGCTTTATTGTAAAGGTAGCAATTAAAAAATTTTTATGCTATAATATCTAAAAGAGGCGGTTATATGTCTACAAAAGATGAAATTATGAACGGATATGTAGATTTGGTATTAAAAGAATCAACTTCAAAGGTATCTGTGACAGAAATATGCCGCCAATGCAACGTTTCAAGAAAAACCTTTTATTATTATTTTATTGATCGTTGCGATCTGCTTGAAAGCATTTTTATTGAGGATGTTGAAATTCCATTGAAAATAGCAATGGAAAAAGAGCTGACAGCAAGGGACTATCTGCTGACTTTTTACAAGCATTTCCTGCTGAAAAGAGATTTTTATATAATAGCCATGAAAGAAAACGGCCAAAATTCAATGTTTGAAAATATAATAGAGCGGCTTGAAAAAATAAATATAAAAAAATATGAGCCGTATTTGCATGATGTTAAGCAGAGGGAGTATGTTGCATATAAATTTGCTGCTTCCCAGGCAATGCTTTTAAAAAAATGGATGTTGAGCGGTATGGTTGAAAGTCCGGAATTTATGGCGGATGTTTTTCTTATGACTCTTGCGGCAACCCGTTAAATAATTCTCACATTTTTGCACTTTTGTCCGTTTTTTTGTTTCCGAATATGTTCTATAATTATTGTTAATAAGAAGTTTCGGAGGTGTTTAAGAATGAAAAGTGCAATTTATCTGGGACCAGGCAATATTGAAGTAAGAGAAGTTCCAATGCCGGACTGTGATGACGATGGTATAGTTGTAAAAAATCTTTGTTCTGCAATTTGCGGTTCTGATGTTTTTGCCTATGCGCATGACGGAAGCTCTGTGAGAATTTTTCCGGGCGGCGAATTTGGGCATGAGATGGTTTCCGAGGTAGTAAAAGTAGGAAAAAACGTAAAGGATATCAAAATTGGAGACAGGGTATATCCCTTCCCGCTTTTTGCAAAAAATGATATGTCTCGTTCCGCGAGCGTAGGCGGATTTAGTGAATATATAGAATTTCCTCAATGCCAACTCAACAAGAGCGTATTTTTGGTGGATGACAGTATAACCAATGTTGAGGCAAGTCTTATTGAGCCGTTCACAGTTGGGTGTCACAGCGCAAAGCTTACAAATCCTGCTCCCGGCAAAAGCGCCATTGTTTTTGGCGCCGGCATGATAGGTGTAGCGGCAGCTATTACTTTAAAACATTTCGGAGTAGAAAAAATAATGGTTACTGATGTTTCAGACTGCCGCCTTGAAAAAGTCGCAGCTCTTGGCATTAAAACCTGCAATGTAAGCAAAGAGGATTACGAGAAGGCTGCAAAAGAATACTTTGGCGAATTTAGAGGGAGTTTTGGTCACACAACTATTGACGCCGACAGCTATGTTGATGCTGTAGGCATTAACTCCAACCTTGAAAAATTTATAGAATTTGGAAAATTTGCTTCCACTCTTTCCGTGGTAGGTGTGTTCCACCAGCCCGCAACGGCAGATTTTATGAAACTTACTTATGGCCAGCTCCACATTGTCGGTTCCGCGGGGTATGATATGAGTGACGTTGGAACTGTTATGGATATTCTTAAATCTAAAAAGTTTAATGTTGAAAGTATTGTGACTCATCAGTTTGCTCTTGATGACATTGATGAAGCTCTTAGAACTGCCAGCGACGCAAGCAAATCCTTGAAAGTTGTAATAAAATATTAAAAACCAGTGAATTTAAATGGCGGGAAGAGATTCCCGCCATTTTTAATATGAGATTTGAAAGTAAAAACATGGTTTTACATTATTTTGTATTCTCTCTGTTTTCATAGGAACATGCCAATTTTTTTAATAATATAAAATAAAAATAACTTAGTGTTGGCAGGTAGAATGAAAAAGTACTAAACTGATTTTTGCCACTGTAACCTGTAAATTAGAAACTTTCAGTGGCCGAGCAACACGTCCACAAAGGGGAGCTGTTCACCCCTTCGAGAATTAAAGACAGCCGTACGCAATGGAAAACACGGAGCAAAAAATCCAGTGTTTTTTAATTTTTTTCTTGACTTTAGTATGGTGTCGTGGTAATATAGTAACATAATAAAGTAAGGAGGCAAAAATGATTCACATAAAACAGTGTTCTTCTGCAATTGGGCGACATTAAAGGCCATTTTAGAAAATTATACAAATATAAAAAATAATCAAATGCCAAATGTGGAGGAATTTAGCATGAAAAAATTAATTTCTATAATAATTGCCTTGGTGCTCGCACTGAGCTTTTCTGGGTGCTCAAATGAAGTGAAAAAAGAGAAATTTGTCATAGGCATTACTATATACGCCCCGATGAATTATAAGGATGATAATGGGGAGCTTATTGGTTTTGACACTGAATTTGCAAAGGAGGCTTGTGAACGTCTTGGCCTTGAGCCAGAATTCACAGTAATAGATTGGAACACTAAAGAAATAGAACTCAATGCCGGAAATATAGACTGCATTTGGAACGGCTTTACCGTGAACGATGAGCGCCGCAAACAGATGGACTTTACTGACAGCTATCTCAACAACAGGCAGGTTATTGTAATCCGTGCCGAGGACGCAGAAAAGTATGACAGCATCGAGAGCCTGGTGGGTGTAGCCATGGTGGCCGAGGTCTCTTCGGCAGGAGAGGGAGCTATACTTGACGATGAAGGCGTTCTTTTCAATAACCCTTATACCCCCGTAGCGAAACAGAGCGACGCGCTTCTTGAGCTGAAAGCTAAGACAGCGGAAGCCGCAGTTATAGATTATACAATGGCAATGGCCATGGTTGGCGAGGGAACAGATTATTCCGACCTTATGATAATGGAGTGCGAACCTCTGCTTGATGAGGAATATGCCATTGGTTTCAAAACCGGAAGCGAGTATGTGGAAAAATTTAATAAAGTAATTGCTGAAATGATAGCTGATGGTACCATGAAAGAAATAGCCGAGAAATACGGCCTTGAGGGTCAGCTTATAGGCTGAATTGGAAAAAAGCTTTTATCCTTGTGTTTGGTTGCAGGTCTTACAGGGGGGCATATTTTTGCCCCCACAGACTGGACTGCTAGTGGGAAAAAGCATATATTTGGAAAAGGAAAAGAAAAATGCTTAAAGCTGTAACAATGACCCTTTTGAATGGGTTTAGCGTAACGCTTGTGATATTTTTTGTGACGCTTGCCCTTGCAATACCTTTGGGACTACCCGTGGCGTTTGGCTCAATGAGCAAATTTAAACCATTGGCATGGCTCACAAAGACGATGGTATGGATAATTCGCGGTACGCCGCTCATGCTGCAGGTGATAGTGGTCTACTATGGCCCGGGACTGATTTTTGGTAAAGGTTGGGGGCCTTCATACAATATGAGGCTTGTGGCGGTAATTGCTGCATTTGTAGTAAACTATGCCGCATACTTTTCTGAAATCTATCGTGGAGGAATAGAAAGTATTCCAAAAGGGCAGTACGAAGCCGGAGCAGTGCTCGGAATGACAAAAACACAGATATTTTTTAAAGTGGTGCTCATGCAGGTGGTAAAACGCATAGTACCGCCAATGAGCAATGAGGTCATCACCCTTGCAAAAGATACAGCCCTTGCAAGGGCAATTGCCGTACAGGAGATAATAATGCTTGCCCAGGAATACATATCAAGCGGTGGGCTCATCTGGCCGCTTTTTTATACAGGAGTGTTTTATCTTGTTTTTAATGGGCTTTTGACGCTGCTTTTTGGCTGGTTTGAAAAGAAGTTGGATTATTTTAAGGTGTAAATTATGGCCATTCTTGAAGTTAAAGATCTTAAAAAAAGCTTTGGTAAAGCAAAGGTCCTTTCTAACGTCAGCTTTTCGCTGGAAAGGGGGGACGTTCTTGCTGTAATCGGTTCCAGCGGAAACGGGAAAACTACGCTTCTTCGCTGCATAAATTTTCTTGAAACGCCGGACGGGGGAAAAATATCTGTAAAAGGGGAGACAGTTTTCAATTTTGAAAGCAAGACAAAAATGACGGAAAATGAAATCCGGAAGAACAGGCTACATTTTGGCTTGGTTTTTCAAGGGTTCAACCTTTTTCCGCAATATACTGCGCTACAAAATGTAGCTCTTGCAAAGGAACTGCTTACAAAAGCGCAAAACCCGGGTGCAGATAAAAAAACAATAAAAGCCGAAGTGGAAAAAACCGCAACGGAACTTCTTTGCAGCGTTGGCCTTGGGGATAAGTTAAACAGTTACCCGCATCAGCTTTCCGGTGGGCAACAGCAAAGGGTGGCCATTGCAAGGGCATTGGCCATGGAGCCGGATATATTATGTTTTGATGAGCCGACATCGGCCCTTGATCCAGAACTTACGGCGGAGGTACTCAAAGTTATAAAAAAGCTTGCCGAAAGGCGAACAACAATGATAGTAGTTACCCATGAGATGGCTTTTGCCAAAGATGTTGCAACAAAGATAGCCTTTATGGAAGGGGGAAAGATCGCTGAGCAAGGCACACCGAAAGAAATTTTTGAAAACCCCAAAAACCCAAGGCTCAAAGAATTTATTGGAGGGCTTTCCTTATATGGTTGAAAAATAAAAGCAATGGTGGTAAAATAAAGGGCGGAAAGAGCCGCTCTTTATTTTTTGCGGTTATTTGAAGGAAGGTTTTTATATGAAAAGGGACGAACGCAATCTGAGCATGCTCACGGATTTTTATGAGCTTACAATGATGAACGGCTACCTTGAAAAAGGAATGGAAGACACTGTTGCAGTGTTTGACGTGTTTTTCAGGAAAATACCTGACAACGGCGGATTTGCGATATTTGCCGGTCTGGAACAACTTATAGACTATATGAAAAGACTTAAATTTACTGATGAAGACATCGAATATTTAAGAAGCAAAAATTGTTTTTCTGAAAAATTCCTTGAATATTTAAGGAATTTTGAATTCTGCTGTGATGTTTGGAGCATTCCGGAAGGAACTCCAATTTTCCCAAGGGAGCCTATTATAGTTATAAAGGGACCTGCGGTGCAGGCGCAGCTTGTTGAAACAGTCACCCTTCTTATTGCAAACCACCAAAGCCTTATTGCCACAAAGGCTAACAGAATAGTCAGAGCGGCGGAAGGCCGTTCAGTTATGGAGTTCGGCTCACGAAGGGCGCAAAACGCCGACGCTGCCATTCTTGGCGCAAGGGCGGCTTATATCGGCGGCGTTGGCGCAACTGCTTGCGCTATTACCGACAGGGATTACGGGGTTCCCGCAGTGGGAACCATGGCGCACAGCTGGGTTCAGCTTATGGGTTCGGAATATGAGGCATTTAAAGCTTACGCTGAAATATACCCGGAAAACTGTACGCTGCTGGTTGACACTTATAATGTGATCAAATCCGGCGTGCCGAACGCTATAAAAGTTTTTGACGAGGTTCTTAAACCAAAGGGAATACGCCCAAAGGGAATACGTATAGACAGCGGTGATATAGCTTATCTTTCGCGCAAGGCAAGAAAAATGCTTGACGATGCCGGATACCCAGACTGCGGAATAGTTGCATCAAACTCCCTTGACGAGTACCTGATAAGCGACCTTATTCGCCAAGGTGCTAGCATCAATAGCTTTGGCGTGGGTGAAAACCTTATAACTGCAAAGAGCGATCCGGTGTTCGGCTGCGTATATAAACTTGCGGCGGTTGAAAGGGATGGGGTGTTGAAACCCGTTATAAAAATCAGTGAAAGCGTTGGCAAAATCACAATTCCGGATTTCAAGACTTTCTACCGTTTCTACTCTAAAGAGAATGGAAAAGCCATGGCGGACTATATCAGCCTTTATAATGAACCTGCGCCTGATACCTCTAAGCCTTTTACCATTTTTGACCCACATGATACTTGGAAGAAGAAAGAACTTGCTAATGTAGAGGCAAGGCGCATGCTTGTGCCAATATTTGAAAAAGGCAGATGTGTTTATGAGTGCCCGCCGCTCAAGGATGTAAAAAAATACTGCGCAGAACAGATTGATACCCTTTGGGACGAAGTTAAACGTTTTGAATATCCACACCGTTACTATGTGGATCTCTCAGAGAAGCTTTGGAACATTCAAAATGAACTTCTTAACGAAATGGGGAATTGATAAAAGCCCATGTGCCATAAAGTGGCACACAGGAATTTGATAGATAGCAGCCCCGCTATTCCATAAAATAAAGGTGGAAACAGATAGGAAACCGTCTGTAATATAAGAACTTAATGCATGGAACAGAGCGACAATTGCAGTTTGGAGAGTAGTACAGATGTACATTGAAACGCAAAGAATGCTCATTCGAGATTACGCAATGGATGATATTAAAGACTTGCATGATATTTTGGGTGATACTGAAGTAATGAAAAATTGTGAGCCTGCATATAGTCTTGAAAAAACATCTAATTTTTTGTCGGAGTTTTGTATTGGGAAAAAAGGTGCTGTCGCTGCAGTTCACAAGGAAAGCGGCAAAATGATTGGATATATTCTGTTCAATGCGTTTAATGAAAGCGTATACGAAATTGGCTGGTTTTTCAATAAAGACTTCTGGCGGCAAGGTTATGCCTATGAATCTTGCAAAGCCGTTATTGATTATGCTTTCAATAAGCTGGATGCGCACAAGATATTTGCTGAATCCATTGACAGTGTAAAATCAGTTGGATTGATGAAAAAACTAGGTATGCAGTTGGAAGGAATCCAGCGAAGCCATACAAAAGATGATGATGGAAATTGGGCAGATATATATTTATATGGTCTTTTCAAAGACGGTTGGAATAGGATGTAGAGGCAAAATAACTGTTCGGCCGCTTTTTTGGCAGCGCAAAACGCTGTTTTAGAGGAAACCCATACTGTACAGTTCAAAAATTGAATAGATCATTGGGAGCTTGCCTTTCAGAAAAAGTGAAAGCTATGAAACATATTTGCGAACTAAATGACAAAATCGTACTTGGACAAGATGGCCTTTCCAACAAAGCTCCCCGTTTGACCGCACGTGCCATTGTCAAGACTAATGGTGATCTTTATGCTGTCATGTATGCCGCTAAATTCAAACTACATTGTTTGCCCGGTGGTGGCGTTGAGAACGGCGAAAATCATCTGACAGAAGAGGAGCTGGAAAGCCGTACGGTAGTGGAGTGGCACACTTTTGACGAGGTGGTGAGTCTTATCAACGAGCAGGAGTTTGACCGTGTACAGGCAAAGTATCTAAAAGCCCGTGATGTGGCGGCTTTGCAAGAGTATTCAAAATGGGTGGAGCTGTACATTCCTAAACTGGAGGATCTGTGGTTCTATCAGAGGATGATGTCCGACCCTGAAACTATGTCCTACAATGACCCTTGGGGTGGCTGCATCGACTACCCTGATGACGTGCTTCCTGGTTGGTATGCCCATTGGGTTGGGCAGGAACCGGAACGGTTCTATGCCTATATCAAACGCAGCTCAGACGGTGCTTGGATTGGGGATGTGAATTTCCACTACACACCAGAAAAGGATTGGTGGGATATTGGCATTGTGATCTATGCACCGTACCGCGGGAAGGGTTATTCTGTTCCTGCGTTGAAGCTGTTGCTTGACCATGCCTTCCGGGACTGCGGTGTTTCCCGTATCCACAACGAATTTGAGTACACCAGATCTGCCGCCCTGCATGTCCACAAAATGGCTGGATTTCGGGAAGTCGGTGCAGAAGATGGTATTATTCAGCTTTTGATTACGAAAGATGAGTATCTTGCGGCTAATTCCCAGTATGTATAAGCACCGTTATCGGTGCGTGAATACAAATCTGAAACAGAAAGGGTGGTTTTTTATGAAAATGAATCGTGTATGGAGGGTTCACGCTTCCTAACCCTCCGAACTATAATTCTGGAGGAATGTAAATGAAAAACCAAATTACCATCCGTGAAGCAGTCGCGGAAAATGATGTTACTACCTTTTGGGAGCAGCTTCGAATTTATTTTAAAAGGGATATTTTCCCTGACCCTAGGGACGAGAATAGGGAGTACTTCCTTAGCGATACCGAATACCGGTCGCATATGCAGAAGATCCATGACAGGCCGCAGGATCGGTGTTACTACTTGTTCTTCCATCGGGATGGGCAGGATATTGGCTTTGCAATGCCAGTAATTTTCACCACAGAGGACGGCAAGTGTTTTATCATGGAATACTGCGTTTTTCCAGAGTTCCGGGGTAACGGCGTGGGCAAAAAATGTGCCAGGGTGCTTTTGGACTGGGCAAGAGAAAACGGTGCGCTTTACGCGGAGCTGAACTGTGGCGGCGATCCACGCCGGGAGCATTTCTGGCGGAGCGTTGGATTCCACAAAAACGGTGCCGACGAGTGGGGTGAACCGTTGATGATTCTGCCCCCGACAGAGGATGTTCCCATTACTGTCGAAGCCCTCGTTGACCCGGAGGATTGGCAGCTTAAAAAGCTGGAAAACGGATTCTTGAAGGAGATCGGCGAGAACCTGGCAACCGAGGAAAAACAGGAACAGCTTACCCAGGCTATCCGGGATAGGAAAATCACATTCTTTATGGCAAAGCGTGGTTACCGGGCGGTTGGAATGTGCAGTGTGGCAAGGAGCTTCTCCACCTTTGCTTGTTGCGATATTGGCGTATTCGATGACTTTTACATTGAGCCGGTATTTCGTAAGAAGGGTGTTGCCCGCAAACTGGTACAGACAGCACAAAAATGGTGCAAAGAAAACGGCTTTGCAAGTCTGACTGTTTGTTGTGCACATTGCGACGAAGAAATGTATCAAAATCTTGGCTTTGATGTTGCATTAGGCCATACATACGCCCATCTCAACTAATTGACTAATTACGCAATGCGGGAGTTTTTGTACTCCCGCATTGCTTGTTTTATTGTAGAAAAGCTTCTTTGACAAATCCCATTTCAGTTGGAAATAAGGACATATTTTTCAAAGGAATTTGATATTTTGTATTTGCTGCATTCCAATCCGGATGTTAATTCGGCAAAGGGCAAATTTATTAGGCTGCATGGCATAAATTCCTAAGTTGTTATTTTCATACAGTAAAAATATGGTTTTTCAAATCAGGGAAAAATTATATCCGCGTTTTAATAAATTAGGTTACATAAAA
>CAZNVF010000022.1:2569-14472 GCA_964576395.1 uncultured Oscillospiraceae bacterium | reverse complement strand
CACTTCTTTAAAGGTGCCATCCTTCATATTTTTTACCGAGACTTTGCCTTTTTCAAGTTCACTGTCGCCAATTATACAGGAGAATAGAGCACCTATTTTATCAGCATACTTCATTTGGGCCTTTACGCTTCTTCCAATCACGTCGGACTCGGCTCTAAATCCTTCAGCTCTAAAGCTGTTAACAATATTTGCTGCCTCAAAACTGGCCTTTTTACCTATAGAGCCGATATATATATCCACTTTTCCTTCCTCTGGAAAAGGGACCCCAGTCTTTTCCATAAGAAGTAGCAGCCGTTCAATTCCCATGGCAAAACCGACGCTCGGAGTGGCCGGCCCGCCAAGAAGTTCGATAAGCCCGTCGTAGCGCCCGCCACCGCAAACAGTGCCTTGAGCACCAATGCAGTTGCTTACAAATTCAAAGACTGTTCTTGTATAATAATCAAGGCCACGTACAATGGTGGGGTTTACAACATATTCTATACCATACTCATCAAGACGTCCCTTGAGCTCTTCGAAATGCTCCCTGCAATCATCACAAAGATAATCAAGTATCACTGGCGCACCTCCAGCGATCTTGCTACAAATAGGGCTTTTGCAGTCAAGTATTCGCATGGGGTTGCGTTCAAGGCGTCCACGGCATGTTTCACAAAGCTCGTCCTCATGGCTCTTAAAATAGTTCCTTAAAGCATCATTATAGGCAGCACGGCACTTTGGACAACCGATTGAATTTATTTCAAGAGTAAGATCCTCTATCTGAAGTTGGTCAAAGATTTGCCTAACCATAGCGATCATCTCAGCGTCCGCGGCCGCAGAGGCAGCTCCCACGAGTTCAGCACCAAACTGGTGGAACTCACGAAGCCTGCCTGCCTGTGGTTTTTCATAACGAAAACAGCTCGTAATATAACTGACTTTTACCGGCAGCACTCCTCCAAGAACACCATGTTCAATAAGGGCACGCATAGTACCCGCGGTACCCTCCGGTCGAAGAGTTACAGAGCGCTCGCCTTTATCAAGGAAAGTATACATCTCCTTTTGAACTACATCGGTGGAGTCACCTACTCCTCTAGAAAAAAGTTCGGTGTGTTCAAAGGTTGGAAAGCGGATCTCTTTAAACCCAAAAAGTTCCGAAACTTTTAAGGCAGTTCTCTCAATGTGCTGCCATTTAGCGCTTTCTTCCGGAAGGATATCCTGTGTTCCCCTGGGCGCTTTCGTAAGAATAGACATAGTTTAATAACCTCTTTATATATTTTTAAGTATAATAAATTATTTTATATAGTTTTGTGGTATTTTGTAAAAACAGACTTAACAATGCGGTTTGCTTTTTTGCTCCGATATGTTATCTGACCAAATCTCTCCAATCCAAATCTCCCCGCTCAAGAGCATGGATCAAAGCCTCCGCAGTAGCAATATTGGTTGCGACCGGAATATTATGCACATCGCAAAGGCGAAGAAGACTTGCATAGTCCGCAGGTTGGACGGCAACCATTGGGTCACGGAAGAAAAGCAGAAGGTCAATTTCATTGCAAGCAATCCTTGCAGCAATCTGTTCGCCGCCGCCCTGGCTTCCACTCAAAAATTTTGTAATTTGAAGGCCTGTTGCATCAGAGACCATCTTTCCTGTTCCAGCTGTAGCACAGAGCTTATGCTTACATAAAATTCCACAATAAGCAATACAAAATTGTACCATAAGTTCCTTTTTGCTATCCTGGGCAATGAGTGCGATATTCATCAAATATTCCTCCTGCAAAATTAATATATAAAAGACTTTACTTGAAGCCTAAAGGTATTTTCTCACCAAAAATCCTTTTTGCTAGTTCTCGGAATGGTTTATAGTTAGGGCTGTCCGGTCCAAGGGCTTGTCCGGAATCCATAGCACATCGTGTCTGTGCATCCTCCCAAACGACTCCTATCAACTGAAGTTCTGTTCCATCGATAATCTCATCAAGGTTTTTTATAGGCGCAAGCTTTCTGACTTTCTGTGGACAACGCTCAATAACAAGTCTTCTTTCTGGAACAGAATTATTTTTTAGCACCAGCCCTGCGCTTCTTGCTGCACGAATGGACGAGGGGTCCGGTGTGGCAACTATTAAAGCAATGTCCGCCGTCTGTGCCGCGGCAGAAAGTGTCTCTCCTATACCGGCAGGACAATCAAAAATGATAAAATCAAAATCCTGTGATATGGTGGAACAAATGCTATGCAAAGAACCTTCCGAAATTGCCGCAGGGTTCATTGCAGCACAAACGACCGAAAGATTTTTACAAAATGGGCAGGGCATTGCGGCATTTGCAATATCCACAGATCCACGTAACACATCACCAAAGTCAAAAACTAGATTTTTTGTAACTCCAAGGGCCACATCAAGACTGCGAAGACCACTGTCAAGTTCAATGAGAAGGACATGCTTCCCCAAAAAAGCCATTGCCTCGCCCAAAAGGGCAGAAACAGTGGATTTTCCGGCTCCGCCTTTACCGGAGGCCACAAGGATGATTTTAGCCAATTCAAAATCCCCCATGTTACAATAATTTTTCGTTTTATTTTATCACATTATTATATAAGTTGCAAGAAGAGTAAAAAAATAAATGTAAAAGAATAATGAGCTTCGCCCCAAACTGGCAGTGCCCGTTCTTCTTTTTTATTTTGACATAATATCTTCAATATCACACAAAAATTTATATATTTTTTCCTGTTCAATTTTATCTTTGCTGTTTATCATGTTGTAACATTGCGAAGCAATGCTTGTTTCGCTTTTTTTAAAATCCATGCACTCAAAAAATTCAGTAAATGAAACATTCAGCGCCTTTAATATTTTTTCTAAAGTAGCTATTGTAAGGTTTTTTTCTCCTCTTTCCACCTGACCTATATATGTGTGGTGAACATCGGCTTTTTCAGCTAACTCTTCTTGGGTCATCTTCATTCTCTGTCTATACACTCTTATTCTAAGACCAACAGTCTGTGCAATACTTTCCATAATATCACCTCATAAAATAAGTCTAAAAATATTATTTGTATTAATAAACAGACTATTGACATTTTTTATTTTGAAATGTATATTATAAGTATAATTTTGTTTCTAAAAAATAGCTTTAGTTTACATTTTTATGTGTAAATATCAGATTGAGGGTGATATTGGTAAAAACTTTTGCGCTTTCACTTCAACAAAAAACAGTTAAGGAGGTAATATTACGAGAAAAAAATTTTTAAGAATGGTGTGCGCGATGCTCGCTGCGATAATGTTTGTAAACGCAGCGCCGGTTACGGCGAGGGCAACGGTTCCACAGTATTCGATCACCAAAACACAAATGGAGCAAAACATCCAGAACCTAATAAATTTAGCTGATAAAGGATACTATTTCACAATTAGCGGAAAATCTAACAGTGATTATACTCAAAGTGCAGTAATATCTGTTATTAAACAAACTTGGCTAAAAAATCAACTAAGCAAAGTCCCTTCTTCCCAGAGCATATTGCCAAGCGGCCCCATGTTAGTAGCAGAAAAAGATTACTATGGATACCAGTGCTTTGGCTTTGCTATATTCGCTAGCTGGTATATATTCTCTCCAAACAGCAATGGCGACATTTACTGTGAAATGAGCGACAAAATGGATTTCACGTATAATAATGTTGTTAAATACGCTAAAAGGGGTGATCAACTGCGTATAGGTAATGGCGTAAGCAGCAGCGATCACTCTGTAATTTTTCTGTCCGCCAACTCAGACAAAAAAACTATAGAAGTTTTAGACTGTAACTGGAGTTGTGGCGGTACATCCAAAATTCAAGTACATAACATTACTTGCAACTCTGGCATTTATGTCAGCATGCGTATTGGGCACATAAGCAATGTTACTGTTACTGAAAGCAGTACACCTGTTACCAGCGTTTCACTTAACAAAACCTCCGCTTCAATGACAAGCGGCTCTACCGTCAGCCTTACAGCTACGGTTTCACCCTCTAATGCCAGCAATAAGTCAGTCACATGGTCAAGCAGCAACAGTTCCGTCGCCACTGTTTCTTCAAGCGGTGTTGTGACCGCCGTTGCCCCCGGCAGCGCCACCGTCACCGCCACCACAGAAAGCGGCGGCTATAAAGCCACCTGCAGTGTAACCGTTGTTCCCCGAACCTACACCATAGTGTATGACGCCAACGGCGGAACCGGCGGGCCGTCTTCACAAACCAAAACAGAAGGCGTTGGACTGAGCATCTCTACATCTGTTCCTACGAAAGCAGGCTATACTTTTAAAGGTTGGCAGGCCCCTGGAATTGCTGGAACCAACGGCTGGGTAACCACAAAGCCCAGCTCCGGGAGCTATGAAACCGGATATAAATATTACGTTTACGGCTACGAATGTGACCATTGCAGAGACTATGGCTATGATTATGACGTCGATTATACTTTTCTCAGTGGCCCCACCAAAGCCAACGTAATAAATCACGTTGAAGAAAATCCCGACGTATATGGCTCATATACTCCTGACAAGCTTAGATATTTTTGGAAGATAGAAAGTTCAGACAAAGGTGACACCTATTGGCCCGGCCAAAGCGGCTCTGACTATAACTATTTTGACTCAGACTACATCTCCGAAAGCGGAATAAAAGGCACCGCGAGCATTTATCAAACCCAGTTCCATTATGAGTCAGTAGTATATAGGCAAACCTCTGTCGACGGTCCAGTTTACCAACCCGGTAGCACATATTACGATGACGCAAATATAACGCTCACTGCCATTTGGGAAGCAACGCCGACCTACACCGTTACTTTTGATGCAAACGGCGGTACCGGCGCTCCGACCTCATTTGAAGCAGAAATAACAGGCGAGGATGGTGTTGGTAATTATTATTCTATAATAGAAATACCCATAACCATTCCTGTGAGAACCGGGTATACTTTCGTTGGGTGGCAAGAATATGAAAACGGAATACCTACTGGCGCCTGTTTTGCCGGTGAAAGCAGAAACATTTGGGGCAACACCGATTTTGTTGCCGTTTGGCAGAAAAACGGTGTTGCTACTCCAAAGATAGGCGCTGTATCAGTTACGGGCGAACCCGGTGATACCATTACAATCGAATTTTATATAGAAAATAACAATGGCATTGTACTGAGTAGATATGGAAGTATCGGTTGCGACGGCTCTTTAAACGGACATTGGGATTTTTCATCTTTACCTGACTTTTCTGCCAACGATTATTCATCAACACTTTCCGGTGACGGAAAAATATATGAGATGATTGTTACAATAAACGATGACGCAAAAATCGGAAGCTATAAGTTTTTAAAAACTTTCAGTGATGCCCACAATGCCGACGGAGAAACCTGTATATTCCTTGACATTCCATTCACTATAACAGTAGCAAACAAAAGCGAAAGCAAAACTTATACTATCAATTATGATGCCAACGGCGGAACCGGCGCCCCGGCACCGCAGACCAAAACCGAAGGCGGGGCGCTCACCATCAGCGACACTGTTCCCACCCGCTCCGGTTACACCTTCCTTGGTTGGGCCACCAGCAGCGCCGCCGCAAGCGCCACATATCAGCCCGGAGCAAACTATACCGCAAATGGAAACGTGACCCTTTACGCGGTGTGGAAAGCAAACGAGGTTACAAACGAGCCAATTATAGAAGTTGCCAATGTTAGCGGAAAAGCCGGCCAAACTGTTGAAGTACCGATTTTGCTTAAGAATAACCCGGGAATAGCGGTAATTGAATTTAAGATTAATTACGATAAAACGAAATTGAGTCTCAGCGGATATAAAGATTCCGGTCTTTCCGAATGGCTTATCGGAGTTGGAGAAGGCGAAAATGCTGTTTGGATAAGTGACGTTGTCAACTCGAATGTATCCGGAGAAGTTCTTAAACTTGAATTCCAGATCCTTGAAGAAACAGAATCTGGAACCGCAACAATATCGCTTTCGAATATAGTCGCAGCAAATCTCGACGAAAAAGTTGTAGAATTTACCCCTGTTTCGGGAGCAGTAAGAATAACAAACCACATTCCAGGAGATATAAACGGTGACAACACCGTTAACTCTCTTGACCTTCTCCGGTTGAAAAAATACGTTGCCGGCATGAATATCGAAATAGATACGAGCACCGCCGATGTTAACAGTGACGGAAAAGTAAACTCTTTGGATCTTCTTCGCCTTCAAAAATATATAGCCGGAATTTCTGTTGAACTTGTATAGATTTTCACAAAATAATTAAGGAGAAACTAAAATGAAAAAATTTTTTGTAATATTGCTTGCATTGGTAATTGTATTTGCTTTCGGAGCAACAGCAATGGCCGCAGGTACACCGACTATTACAGTTTCTACTGTTTCAGAAACGGTAGAAGCTGGAAGTGAAATCACTGTTACCGTAACCATATCTAATAACCCCGGAATAGCCGTGCTTACGCTACCGATAAAATATGACGAAAACATGCTGGAAAAAGTTTCTTTTGAAGGAAAAGGACTTTCCGGGTGGACTATCGGAACTAATGCTACTTGGGTTTCTGATTCCAACAGCACATATAACGGCGAAATACTCACTCTTAAATTCAAAGTAAAAGACAGTGCTCCCGCGGGAAAAGCAACAGTTACTATTGAAAATATAGAATCGTACAATATAGATGAAGAAGCCGTAACTTTCTCAGTTGTTCCCGGCGGTGCAACCGTTTCCGCATCCTGCCAACATAACAATACAGAACTCAGGAACGAAAAAACCGCAACCTGTTCTGAAAAAGGCTACACCGGTGACACCTATTGCACAGATTGTAATGTAAAAATATCTTCCGGAATTGAAACCGATGAAAATCCTTCCAACCACGGAAGCTATGGAACCACCGTTAAAAACGTCGTAACGGCGAATTGCCATACCTCCGGCTACACCGGCGACACTTATTGCAAAGGCTGTGGCACCAAAATATCAGATGGCACTTACACAGGTACAGACGCAACCAACCATGATGGTGAAACTGAAATAAAAGATGCTGTTAAAGCGACCTGTAGCGCAATCGGCTACAGCGGTAACACCTATTGTAAAGGCTGCGGTATCCAAATCTCAACCGGCAGCGAAATTCCTGTAGACCCAAATGCGCATGAGTTAGACAATCCGGCAGTTACAAAAGAACCCACTTGCACAGAAAGCGGTGAAAGTAAAATCACCTGCAAACTTTGCAACAACGAAGTCACTCAAGAAATACCCGCTCTTGGCCATTCTTGGGGGAATTGGGTAACAATCAAAGAGTCCACATACGCTGAGAATGGTCTTAAAGAGAGAACCTGCGCCATATGCAACGTTTCCGAACAGGCGGAAATTCCCATGCTCCACAAAGTTGAAGACACTGCAGTAATAGAAATTGGTGATTCTAAAAATAGTACAAATAATAACAAAACTGAAGAAAATCCCAGCACCGGTGCTTCAGTAGCTTCTATTGCAGGGGGCATAGTAATTGCTCTGGCTGCGGCCGCAATAGGTATAAAAATAAAAAATTCACATTATTAAACAAAAGCTTTATGCATAACTTTTATTAAAACGAAATAAATCCCCCACAGCGGGTACCCGCTGTGGGGGATTTATTAATCAAGTTTTTAGCCCGGAGGCCAGCCTAATTCTCTGCCTGCAAGGACGTGGAAATGAAGATGGGGAACGCTTTGGCCGGCTTCGGCGCCGTAGTTGGTCACTACGCGGAAGCTTTCAACTCCAAGTTCTTTGGCAATCTTAGCAATTACCTCAAAAACATAAGCGACTATGGTGCTGTTTTCCGGCGTTATATCGCCGGCGCCGGTTATGTGTTCCTTCGGTATAACAAGGAAATGGGTCGGAGCCTGCGGGTCAACATCATAAAACGCAAGTACCCTTTCGTCCTCGAAAAGTTTTTTGCTGGGAATTTCACCCGCAGCAATTTTACAGAAAAGGCAGTTTTCCATTGGTCATATACTCCTTTCTTAAAGAGTTTTAATCGGCAGTAGCTGCTAATTTATTATAATCATTTATTTATAAGAAGAGTTTCGACGATCTCAGCAGCCGAAGCAAGGGCTTCATCAATCATATTAGGGTTAGCGCCGCCCATTGCGCTGTCAGGTCTGCCGCCACCGGAACCGCCGGCCATAGAAGCTATTTCTTTCACTATCTTACCAGCATGGGCGCCCTCTTTAAGTGCTTCAAGTCCACAGACTACAAGCACACTGACTTTATCAACATTGACTGAGGCAAGAAGTGCAATAGCGTCCGGAGCTTTAAATTTAAGATGGTCACCCATAATGCGGAGACTTCCGGGGTTAATCCCTTCAAGCTTCGTACAGATAAACTTAAGGCCGCATATCTCTTTTGCAGAGCCAATTAGGCTCTCTACCCTCATCTGGGCAAGTTTGTTGTTGAGTTCCTCTATTTCCT
The DNA here is from genome assembly GCA_964576395.1 of uncultured Oscillospiraceae bacterium. Taxonomy (GTDB): domain Bacteria; phylum Bacillota; class Clostridia; order Oscillospirales; family Ruminococcaceae; genus UMGS1668. The sequence goes on along the minus strand of CAZNVF010000022.1, from coordinate 6,101 downwards.
TTTCTTTATTTTTGAGCTCGGCCATAACCGCGGCTGATTTCTGAGCCACCTCCCCAATACCGTTGACCTTAAGGTTTCCAGCAGTCTCTGCAAGAGTCTCATTCATCTGCTCAATATAGTCGAGTACTCCAGTGCCTGTAGTAGCCTCTATACGCCTTACACCAGCCGCAACAGAGGATTCACTAAGTATTTTGAAAAGCCCAATCTTACTGGTGTTGGTCACATGGGTTCCACCACAGAACTCAATAGAGCGGCCCGAAACATCTACAACACGCACGACGTCACCGTATTTTTCGCCAAATAGTGCCATAGCACCCATTTTCTTGGCTTCCTCAATAGGTCTTTCGCTAATGTCAACATCAAGTGCAGAGAGAATCATCTCATTAACTATCTTCTCAGTCTCTGCTATCTCCTCGGCAGTCATTGCAGAGAAATGGCTGAAGTCAAAACGGCAGCGATGCTCATCAACATAGGAGCCCGCCTGATGAACATGGTCACCAAGCACTTCACGCAGTGCCTTTTGAAGCAGGTGACAGGCAGTGTGGTTGCGCTGAGTTGCATTCCTTATGGATTCTGTGAGGCGAGCACGGACGGAATCCCCCGTTCCGAGTACCCCTGCATTCATTACACCTATATGCATATAAAGGCCGGTCGGAGATTTTCTACAGTCTGTTACGTTGAAGACAGAAGATCCTTCTGAAATAACGCCGCGGTCGCCTACCTGGCCGCCCATCTCAGCATAGAAAGGCGTGGTATCAAGTATAACGGCGCCCTCTTCACCCTCTTCAATACCCTGAACAAGTTTACCGTCCTTAAGGATTGCAAGCACTTTAGATGCTGAATCCATTCTGTTGTAACCAACAAACTTCGTCTTTACATCGCCAAGGGATGCAAGGTCGTCCTCCACCCAAGAGACTCCGTTTGCAGAAGCCCTTGCATCGCGAGCGCGTTGTTTCTGCTCCCCCATAAGAGCATTGAAACCCTCTTCATCCACGGTGATGCCTCTGCCCTCAAGAATGTCCTCGGTAAGATCAAGTGGGAATCCAAAGGTATCATAGAGTCTAAAGGCGACGTCACCAGGAAGAGTCTTTTCTTCGCTCCGTTCAAGTTTTTCAGCATACTCATTCAGCAGCTCAAAGCCCTGGTCGATGGTGCGGCAGAATCGCTCCTCTTCAGAGAGTATGACTTTCTTTATATAGTCGCTGTGCTCAACAAGCTCGGGGTAAGCTGCCTTATTTTCCTCGATGACAGTATCTACAACTTTGTAAATGAAAGGCTCATTGATACCAAGCAACCTTCCGTGGCGAGCCGCCCTTCTAAGCAGTCGTTTAAGTACGTAGCCTCGCCCCTCATTTGCAGGCATAACGCCATCGGAGATCATGAAGGTGGTTGAACGCACATGGTCGGTTATAACACGAAGCGAAATGTCCTTTTCGGGGTCATCATGATATTTTACTCCAGCAATCTCGCCTATCTTTTTCATAATATTTTGAACGGTATCGACCTCAAAAAGGTTATCCACACCCTGCATTACACAGGCCAAGCGCTCAAGGCCCATACCGGTGTCAATATTCGGGTGCTCCATACGTTCATAATTGCCTTTTCCATCAGAGTCAAACTGTGAGAAAACAAGGTTCCAGACTTCGATATAGCGGTCGCACTCGCAACCGACAGTGCAGTCAGGTTTGCCGCAGCCGTGCTCGGGACCGCGGTCAAAATATATCTCGGAACAGGGACCGCAAGGGCCGGATCCGATTTCCCAAAAGTTATCCTCCTTTCCAAAGCGGAAAATACGATCGTCAGAAAGGCCAATAACGTTGTGCCAAATATCGTAAGCTTCGTCATCATCCTCATAAACAGTCACATAGAGTTTTTCTTTCGGGAGTTTGATAACTTCAGTAAAGTATTCCCAAGCCCAAGGAATTACTTCTTTTTTAAAATAGTTACCAAAGCTGAAATTGCCGAGCATTTCAAAATAGGTGCCGTGGCGGTCATCTTTACCCACATTGTCGATATCTGGGGTACGGATGCATTTTTGGCATGTGGTAACTCTGCGGCAGGGAGGCTCCTCCTGGCCAAGGAACCATTTTTTCATCGGCGCCATGCCGGAATTGATAAGAAGAAGGCTTTTATCATCCTTCGGAAGCAGCGGAAAGCTTGGCAGCCTTTTGTGGCCTTTGCTTTCAAAGAAACTGAGAAAACTCTCACGGATGTCATTAACACCCATCCATTCCATGTTTATATCATCCTTTCTAATAAATACCGAGGAGTGGAAAACAAAAAAGCCCCATCCCCTGTCGAACTGACATTGGGACGAAGGCTTACTCCGTGGTACCACCCAAATTGCCGCAATAGCGGCCGCTTTATCGCCTTTTTAACGGAAGGCAGGCGCCGGAATCTCTTCCAGGTTGCTCCGGGGCGGCTTCCAAGACTTTTGCATGCACCCTTTCAGCAAGGCGGGCTGCTCTCTGTAATGCCTGTTTTTTGGTTTACCCCATCAAAGCTAATTTTTAAATATTAGTATTATTTTATAACATACTGATTATATATGATAATAAAGCAATTTGTCAAGGGGAAAAGCTCTTTATCTAGAGACCCCATCCTTTGCCAAAGAGATAGGGTAAATCGTAAACTATTAAACAATCCCATTTTTTATGAGTGAAAAATCACGGTTCCAGTTTATCATCGAGCAAATAGAGCCAGCGCACCCTTCGGAACAACTGGTTTCACTCTTTTGCCTCGTCCACCATTGTTTGAAAAACCGTTTGGAGCTCCTCATATTTATCAAGCATAGCATTAAGGCGGGGGGAATGTTTTTTTATTCCGTCCGCCTCATATTTATCCCTAAGCTCGCGCCACTCTTTAGGGTATTTTTCTGTCAGTTTAAGGAGGGCCGCGAAAAAGCCATCATGATCAAGGCGTCCGGACCTTGCGGCCTTTTCCGCCGGAAGTATGTAACCAAGAAACACATCGCTCACCTTTTGGCGAGCGGTGAGCATAGCAGCTTCTTCTTCCTCCCTGTTATCAAGAAGCGTTTCAAGCATCTCCTGGTTTTCAAGCCTTTCGCTTGCAAGGTAGATTCTCATTTCGTCTGCAAGTTTTGGAATCGGTTTCATCTTGATCCTCCAAATTTATTTTATTCCTGCCATAATATAAGCACATTTGTAAACATCACCGCAACCAAGTGTTATTACAAGGTCGCCCGGCTTTGCGTTAGCAAGGGTATAGTCGGCCATTTCTTCAAAAGTATTGAACCAAACGCTTCCCGGAAGCTTTTCGGCAAGGTCCTTAGTATATATATTATATGTGTTTTTCTCGCGGCTGCCCATTATCTCACTCATTACAACGTGGTCCGCAATAGAAAGAGCCTTTACAAAGTCATCTATGAGCAAGTATGTTCTTGAATAGGTAAATGGCTGGAACACCGCCCATACCTCGTTAAAGTTCATTTCTTTTGCAGCTTTGAGCGTTGCAGCAAGTTCTGTCGGGTGATGAGCATAATCATCCGCAATGGTGACACCGTTCACCTCTC
>CAZNVF010000022.1:0-2559 GCA_964576395.1 uncultured Oscillospiraceae bacterium | reverse complement strand
GGAACTTATCAATATGCTCAGCCACTTCCGCTGGCTTCATACCAAGGTAGATACACGCCGCTGCACAGGCAAGTGAATTGAGAATATTGTGCTTCCCCGGGATAGAGAGTTGAATTTTTGCAAGGGGTTCCCCTTTATACATCAATGTATATCCGGATCTCGCTCCGCCAAGAGAACGGACGTTTTTTGCAAAGTAATCATTTTTTTCGCTCCAGCCAAAGGTAATAATCTCTTTATCAAGACCTTCTACCGCTTTCATTGTGTTCGGGTCATCACCATTTACGATGAGTACCCCGCTGCTGTTTTCAGCAAATTTTCTAAAAGATTTTATTGAGTTTTCAATTGTTCCGAAATAGTCCAGATGATCATTATCTATATTGAGTATTATCGATATATCGTTGGAAAGTTTCAGAAAGGTGTCTACAAATTCACAGGCCTCGACCACGAAAATATCGCTTTTTCCTGCTCTGCCGCTTCCCCCCAGGGCTTTTACCTTTCCTCCAATAAACGCACTGGGGTCAAATCCCCCTTCAAGGAGCACCTGTGCTATCATTCCACTTGTAGTGGTTTTGCCATGTGTGCCCGAAACGCAGACAGCTTTGTTATACCTTTTTGAAAGCAAACCCAGCATCTCGCTGCGTTCAAGGCATGGCACACCTGAAGCCTTCGCCGCTATAAGCTCCGGGTTATCCGCCATAATTGCGGCGGTATAGACTATAAGGTCGGCCCCATCGATATTTTCCGCTCTTTGCCCCATCATAACGGGTATTCCCATTTTTCGCTCGATCTTCGTTGTTTCTGTTTCATTGTTATCCGACCCGGTAATATAAAAACCCTCCCCGTGCAGTATCTGGACCATAGGGAACATTCCCGACCCACCTATGCCTATGAAGTGGAGGTGTTTTCTGGTTTTAAGCAAATTTTCATCAATATTCATTGCTAACGCTTCCTTAAAAATGTTCTGCAGTGCTTTCATGCTCTGTATTTTTTATATTATACGGCAAAACAAATAAAAAAGAAATACATAATTTGATTTTTATAAATGACTTTCCGCAAAAATTAACGCATAAAAACCACAAAAGAAAAAAGTACTGAAAAATTTAAATTTCAGCATATTATACTATGAACAAATTGTTAATATGAGCATTTTTCACAGTTCAAAAAATTTGCCAACCCATTAAAAGCTCAAAAATTTTAGTTTTTCTCTAATTTTATAAAGTTTTTTGTGATTTTTCACAAATTTTAAATCCATTATTCTACACTCAATTTGTTTTTTTTAAATTGATTTTTAAAAAATAGGAAATTATAATAAAATTGTGATTCAGAATAATCTGTAACCACCTATTTATTTGATATTTAAAGGAGAAAACATCATGAAAAAGATTCTTGCCTTTGCTATGGCGGCTATCATGGTCATTAGCCTTGCCGCTTGCGGCCCCACCCAAACGGGCATAGACACTGAAAACCTTGAAATCCATGAGGAAGTAACTGGTAAAGTTGTAATTTACACTTCTATGTATCAGGACATAATTGAAGCTCTTCAGGTTACTCTTGACGCCGTTTTCCCAAACTGTGACATTGAGTTTTTCCAGGGCGGAACAGGAACAATTCAGTCTAAAGTAACCGCAGAACTTGAAAGCGGAAAACTTGGCTGTGATATTCTTATGGTTGCTGAGCCCTCTTATGCTCTTGAACTTAAAGAGCTTGGAATTCTTCATGCCTATAAATCCCCCGAGGCTGAAAACCTTGCTTTTGATTATGACACTGAAGGTTATTGGTACCCTGTTCGTATAAGCAACATGGTTCTTGCTTATAACTCTGAAATGTACTCTGAGGATGAAGTCGCAACCTCATTTAAAGATTTCGCTTATGATGAAAATCTTAAAGGTGCTATTTCTATGTCTAATCCTCTTACCTCCGGTACTGCTCTTGCCTCCGTCGTAGCGTTAAGCCAAACTTATGGCTATGAGTACTTCGATGCACTTGCAGCACAGAACGTAATGGTAGAATCCGGCTCTGTTGCTCTTACCAAACTTGAGACCGGCGAATGCAAAGAGGTAATGATCCTCGAGGAATCCGTACTTAAAAAGAGAGAAGAAGAAGACTCCGCTATTGCCTGCATCTATCCTACCGACGGCACTATTGTATGCCCTTCCCCAATCATGACTATTTCTGATGACATGAGTGCAAACGCCAACTCTGCCGCATGTGAAGTCATTACCGACTGGTTCCTGTCTATAGATGGTCAGTCTGCTATTGTTGCTGGCTGGATGCATTCCGTAAGATCCGATTATCCAGAACCTCCATACGATGCTATTCCCACATCTGAAATTCTTGAATGTGTTATGAGTGTCGATTGGGATTTCTGCTACAAGAATCGTTCCGAAGTACGTACTCAGTTTGAAGAAAAGGTTAAAATTCCTGAATCCTGATTTTGAAAATAGTTTTTGTTTTTCTTTTTGGTGGAGGGCGTTCTGTAAAAGTTCGCCCTTCAACCTTAATTTTTAAAACAATTGAAATTCGGTTTTTCATTGCTGCTATCTAAATAAAAAGGGGGTT